>JBBSWR010000138.1:0-13208 GCA_038046185.1 Nanobdellota archaeon | reverse complement strand
TCTATAATAATTATTCTTTTGGAATTATGACCAATTTATTTAAATCTTTTCATTGGCAATGGTTAATACTTTAATAATTTTAACATTTCCTTCAAGCTTTTAGTGTTAATCACGTCTTCTTTCTTTGCCCAGCCTCTTCTTGCTGTTCCAATTCCTAATTTTATAAAATGAAGCTGGTCTGTTGTATGCGCATCTGTGCTTATCGCTAACTTAACTCCTTTTTTTATTGCAGCCCGTACATGTGAATCTTTCAAATCCATTCTTTCCGGATAAGAATTTATTTCCATCGCAGTTCCGGTTGATTTAGCAACATCAAAAATTTTGTCCAGGTCAATTTCGTAAGGCTCCCTTTTTGTAATTAATCTTCCGGTCGGATGCGCAATGATGTCCACGTTTTCGTTCTGCATTGCCTTAATCATTCTGTTCGTTATTTTTTCTTTTGAATCTTTGAATCCGGAATGAATTGCGCCGACAACAATATCCAACTGTTTCAGAATTCTGTCGTTCATGTCCAAACTTCCATCCTCGGTTATGTTAACTTCAGTTCCATGTAAAACAGTTATTCCTTTAATTTTTTTATTTATCTTTTCAATTTCTTTTTTCTGCTTAAGGATTCTTTTTTCATCAAGAGGGTTTGCGATTGCCAATCTTCCGGTATGGTCAGTTATGCAGATATATTCGTGCCCAAGTTTTTTTGCAGCAAGAGCCATCTCTTCAACTGTGTTTGAGCCGTCGCTCCATCTAGTGTGCATCTGCAAATCGCCTTTTATGTCACCGTAGCCAATTACTTTCGGCAGTGAGCCGAGCTGTGATGCTTCAATTTCGCCTTCATCTTCCCTCATCTCTGGCTCAATGTAATTTAATCCAAGCTTTTTGTAGATTTCTTCTTCTGTTTTTCCTGCAATTAACCTGTCAGTTTTTCTGTTAAACAATCCATACTCGCTTAATTTCAGGCCTCTTTCGATTGCCATTCTTCTGAGAATTATGTTGTGCTGCTGGTTGCCTGTGAAATATAATAGGACAGCTCCAAAAATTTTATCATCAACCACCCTTAAGTCAACTTGAATTCCTTCCTTTAATCTTATAGATGATTTTGTGTCGCCTTTTGCAAGAACCTGTGCAACATTCGGCATCTTCGCAAAAAAATCAATCACTTTTGACGGATTGGATGATGTAACAAGAATATCAATATCACCAATTGTCTCTTTCATTCTTCTTGCTGAGCCGGCAACATTTATCCTTTTGACTTCTTTCAATGTTTTTAGCGTACTAATAATTTCTTCAGCATCGCTTAAAGCAAAGCCCAAAGGAACTCTTTTGCTCGAATTTTTTGCGAACGCTATGCTTTTCAGAATATTTTTTTCGGCGACCGGCCCAAGCCCTTCAATTTTTTGTATTTTTCCTTCTTTTGCGGCTTTTTCCAAATCTTTAACATTTTTTACTTTCAATTCTTTGTATAACCTCATTATGGTTTTGGGGCCGATGCCTTCAATTGCGCCGAGGTGTTCTATGTCCACGGGAGTTCTCTTTTTTAATTCGTCAAGATATTTTGAACGGCTATTTTTTAGAAAATCATCAATTTTCTTTGCGATGCCCTCGCCGATTCCCGGCAATTCTTCCAACTTGTTGTCTTTCCAAATCTGCTCAATGTCTTCCGACAATCCGTTAATCATCAGGGCAGCTTTCCTGTAAGCCCTTACTTTAAACGGCTCGTTTTGGAATTCTAAGTAATCTGCGATTTCATTAAGAAGCGCTGCGACTTCAATGTTTTTCATAGAAACAGCTTTAATTTTATTATATTTAAAGTTTTGGAGAATATGTGCTTACTATCACTTGTGCAAAAACTTCTCAGCTTTCTCCAGCAGTTCTTTGGAATTGTTAAAATTTAGCTTCTTGTGCGCATGCTCGTAATTCAGCCAGGCATACCCAATGTGCTCGTTTGATAATGTGACTTCGTCCGAATGCGTCTCGCCGAGGAAAAAAATAACTTCCTTATACACAGTTTCCTCCCCTTTCTTGAAGAAATATTTTACTGTTTCACGGAATCCGTCAATAAACTCAACATCATCCAAAGCGGTTTCTTCTTTTATCTCGCGCATTGCAGTCTGCTCTTCCTTCTCGTTCTTTTCCATGTGGCCTTTTGAGAATTCCCAATGCCCGTTTATATAATGCAGAATCAGGTATTTTGCGGAATTGTCTTTCATTCTTTTAAAAACAACCGCTCCGCAGCTCTTTTCCGTTGCCATTAATCAGGGAAATCACACTTAATATAAAAACTTTTATCAGATAAGGCAGAATTGATTAGTGCAGTCTTAATATATCTTTTGTAAAATAGATATTACATAATAGTAAAGTTTATATATACCGAGCCCGTGAGAACTATGCAGTAGGCTTCTAGCTCTATTGCTACAATCGCTTATTGTGTTTTACTATACATTACATCACACACAAGGGGGGTGGATGGGTGCGTATTGGGTTGGGGGTAGCTCTATACCATTTGGAATGACGGGAAATCACGATGACAACAAAAATAACAAATAACAAAGTGAATGATACTGTTAAGGAAGTAATCGGAGAAGATTCATTAAAGATAATTGAGTATCTTAAGGATAAGAAAAATATCTCTGATTTCAAGATTGCCGAGAAAGTTGACAGGGACATTCACGAAGTCAGGAACATTCTTTACAGGCTTTACAACCATAATCTTGTTTCTTATTACAGAAAGAAAGACAGGCAGAAAGGGTGGTACATAAGCTACTGGACTTTCAACAAGAAAAGAGTCAAGGAACTGCTGGACAAGACATCAAAAGAAAAACTTTCCAAGTACACTCAAAGGCTGAAAGATGAAGAGGCAAATTTCGGAAACTTTTACCTGTGCCCAAACGCTTGCGTAAGGGTTGGCTTTGAGAAAGCTGTCGACCTTGAATACCGATGCCCGGAGTGCGGTTCTATTCTAAACCATCAGGATAACACTAAAACAATTGATTTCTTAAGAACAAAGATAAAGGAACTAGAGACTAATGGAAAGGCTCTGAAGGGGAAGGCTTAGGATTTCCTTATCTTCGCTATGAAGAATCCCCCGCTATCAGACTCTAAAACCGAAGGAACCTATATTTTTATATATGGGAACTGCTACTAAACCTGTTATGGAAACAGTAACCATACCCAGGGAAGAATATGAAAGATTAAAGAAATTGGAGCAATTGGATTTTGATTTAATCAGGCAATTTGCCAGTTCTTTGGAAGACTTAAAACAAGGCAGATTCAAGAGACTTGCTTAGCTATTTGCTCTGCCACTTTTCTGTATTATTTAAGCTGAGATGCTATATGGTCTATAGTTGATTGCTGATCTTTCTTGCCACTTGCAGCAACAAGCAAAACTAAATTCAAGTCTTCGTAAATGAGATAATAAACTCTTTAGTCTCTTATTCGCTTTTCTCTTAAGAAAGGGTATCTCAGCTGTTGGCCTACAAATGGGTTTTCCTTAAGCTGTTCTGGAATTTTTTCTGCTGATCCTATTTCAACTTTAGACCATTTTCCAATCTCTTTCAAATAAGTATCAGTTCCGATTACTTTGAACATTCTGAATAACTTATTTTTATTCTATACAAATTATTCTTTCCTTATCTTTGCCACGAAAAGTCTTTCTGTATCATTATCTGCGCTAATCTTCCTCAAAATTTTACCCTATAAAACAGAAACCTTTAAATATTATTACGTATTTTTACGTAATATGGTAGAATTGATAAGCAGAATAAGCAAAGGCACAAGAATGGATCAAATTTATATTCCAAAAGAGCGCATGCCAGGGTTTGAACTGGGCGCAGCTGTGCTTATAAAGCCGGTATTGGAGAAAGCGATGCCGAAGCCTTATTATTATAAGATAAGCGGTCTTGAGCCGATTAAAAATGAAGTTATTGCAGAAATTCTGAACTACTTTGAGCAGCTTGAGAACGTAATAATTACAGGCTCTTTCCTGGAAATGGGCTTTGATTTTAATGACATCGATGTTTTATTAATAACGGATAAAAAAATGGAAACTGGCAATATCAATAATCATTTTGAAAGAAAGTTTGGGATTAGAGTTCATATAATATTTATCAGCTTCAAGTCCCTCCTTAAAGGATTAAGCACAGACCCTTTGTTTCAGATGATGCTGAGCAAATTTGTTTCTAAAGAAAGAGTTATATTCAGAATAAAAAATAAGATAAACTACAAACTATTGGACTTGCATTTGCTGGAAAGCAAAAGCCTTATGGACAACTTTGATTTTCTGCCCGGGAAGGAAAAATACAAATCAATTAGGAATCTAATTGCGATTAAATTATTTATTGACAATAAAAAGATAAGCATGGGGACCTTAAATGGCGAAATGGACAGTTACTTTGGCAAGGGAACTATTAAGAATATCAAGGAAAATTTATTAGATGATAAATTATTAGATAAGTACAAGAAATTATATTATGGTATTTTTAAAGTTATATTGAATGGAATAAAAAATGACGCAAAACAGAAACAAAATTATTGACTTGTTTATTGGCAATATAGCTAATGCGATAGTTCATAAAATTCTGGAGCAGGCTGTGGACGACGAAATATTAAGAAAATATTATGATAAGGAACTACTGAATTCTGTGGAAATAGCTGGAAGATATAGAAAAAAGATTAATCCAATTAATGGGCCGCTTCCAGAAAAAGACATTGAACATATAAAAAGCAAAGTAATCGCCAGGGTCAACAGTGAACTGAAGCTAAGAATTGAAAAAGGATATAAAAATATTAATCTTAGTTTGGCTGGAGATATTGCCAACAAGATTTTGGCCGATATGAATGTAAAAGATTAACTTTTCCTAATCTTCGCCACAAAGAAACCTTCAGTGTTGTTATCCTGCGGCCAGATTCTTAAGCACTTTTTGACTTCATCTGAATATTTTTTATCTTCGAACTCAGTAATTGCAGGACTTCTTTTTAAATTCAATTTAATATCTTCTAACTTTGCGTTTTCATATTTATTTAACAGGAAATCAACAACCGCTTCATCTTCTTCCGGCTCCAGTGAGCAGGTTGAATAAGTCAAAGTCCCGTTTTCTTTCAGCAAATTGAATCCGGTTTCAATTAACTGCTTTTGTGTTATTGACAATCTTCTAATCATGTCGGGATTCCAGATGCCGATTGTCTTTAAACTCTTTCTTATCGTGCCGGTTCCGGAGCAGGGCGCGTCAACCAAAACTCTGTCAAACTCAATTCCTGATTTTTTAAACCACTGGCCGTCCATCAAAGTTATTATAGTGTTTGTAACGCCGCATTTCTGCAGATTGATTGACAGCGGCTTCATTCTTTCATATGTGTAATCGTTTGCTATCAGAATTCCTTTGTTTTCCATGTACTGCGCGATTTGTGTTGTCTTGCTTCCTGGGGATGCTGCAATGTCTAAAATAATTTCATGTGGTTTCGGCTCAAGAACCAGAGGAGGAATCATAGATGCTGCTTCCTGTATGTAAAAATAGCCCAGTGAATGCTCTATCAGGTTTCCTATATCCCTTCGCTCTTTTTTTACATGCTCAATCAAAAAGCCTTCCCTGCACCATGGAACCTGCTCGAGATTCCAGCTCTTTTCCAGCTTTTCTTTCAGTTCTTTTACTGGAATTTTTAATGTGTTTACCCTGATTGAGCGGTGCAGGAATGACAAAGAGCATGTTTTGAATTCCTCCCAATCTGTTAATTTTGAATATCTTTCCATGAATTTTGGCTTGAAGGTTATTTCATTGAAATTATGGAATGGGATTGTTTGCATGATAATTAGAATAAAACCCGAATATTAAAGAGTTTTGTATGAAAATCTGTAACTACTTTTAAAGTATTACAAAATCGAAAGACTTATAAATAGTATTTATTCTCCATAACGATAATGGTTCAAGCAACTCTAGAAACTACAGTATCAAGCATACGACTTTCCATGGGACATTTGCTTACCGCACATTCTAATGTAGTTCCGGGAACCGAACAACATGCACACGAAATAATGGCTCTTAGGGAGTCTAGACCTAAATTCCGCAATCTATTTGTATGGACAGCAGATTTTCCAATGTATAGTCTTGATGCAAGTGGAGAAGCTGTTTTTTCTTTGGCAACAAGAGAGCATCACTTGGGGTTCAGGCATATTGGCGATTATGTAACCTGTCTTATTTCAAGCAATACAGGGTATAACTATTTTATTAAATCAAGGGAAGAAATTGGTGAAGTTCTGAATGCAAAAAGCACAGTCACTGGAAAAATTTCAGAATTAAAATTAATAAAAGAGGATTCTAATAGTGCTTGGGGTTATTTTGAGACAAGAAATATGACAACAGATGCTCAAAGAAGAGTTACAGAAAGGGTTTATCGCACAGGCGAGCCTATGGGAGATAGAGTTTATATCTTGACTCAAGAATCCGTTAAAGAGGCATTGAAAGGCAAAGAAGGACAAGCGTTCGCGCGTGCCTCTAGGCTTGGCGGGGCTGACTTCGGCTCTGTGTTCGGTGCCTATGTCGGGGCCTTTGGCAGTGCCTGCGAGGGCTTACTTGGGGCATTAAAAGAAGCGCCGGAGGCGACCCGCAAAAATTGAAGTTAGTTTTTTCTCATAAGGTTTTGATAATGGAGATTTTTTACCATATAAATCCCTTCCGGCTTATAACCTAATTTTCTGAAATATTCCCTTGCCCCGATGCCAGAGATTATAACCATTTTGTTTTTTCCGCTCTGCCTTGCGATATCTTCCGCTTTCTTTAATAACTTTTTTCCCAGCCCGCGGTGCTGGAAGCTGTCATCAGATTTTTTGCCGATTTGGACTGCGGATGAGAAGACGTGAATCTCCCTTATCAAAGCAGATTTTTCCGTTATTTCTTCCCTTAAGAACTGGGACGGGAATCTTAGCCTGACAAACCCAATCAGGATGTCATTTTTCACATCTTCTGCTTCAATAAAAAATTCCTTTCCTTTGGAAGCCTTATATTCTGTTGTTGTTATTTTTATTTTATCAAAATTTATTTTTACATTATCTTTATTTTTTGAATAAAACCCTACTTCCCTGCACCTTACGCATTTGCAATGAATATTTTTTTCCTTGCAGATTTTCTCAACATACTGCCTCAGGTTTGTCTTGTCAACACCTGCAGAGGTTATGTAACTGGGTATGTCACGTTGCACTCGCATAATCCTAACCCATTTTGGAAAAAATTTCTTTGATTCGGCAATAATTTCAGCCGCTTCTTTTGTAGTTAATGGCTTGAATTTTCCTGCTTTCCAGTCGTCATAAAGTTTTGTGCTCCCCATTACCATGCAGGGGTATATTTTCAGCATATCCGGCATGTAATCGGGATTTTTGAATAACTCTTTCAGCCCTTTCAAATCCATTTTCTTTGTTGTCAGCGGCAATCCGGGCATGTAATGCGCGTTGATTTTAAATCCCAAATCTTTCAGAATTCTGATTGATTCAATATTATCAGCGACTGTGTTTCCCCTGTGAGTTGCCTTGAGAGCCTTATCATAAATTGACTGAATTCCAAGTTCTACTCTGGTGCAGCCCAGTTCCAGCATAATGTTTCCGTGATATAATTTTCCAAAATCGCTTTTTGTTTCTATTGTAAGCCCAACACACCTGATTAAGGCAGTTTCATTTTCTTTCTGAATCTGCTTTAATGATAACGGAGTTAAATTCTCTGTTTTGATTTTATTCTGCACATTTTTTATTGCTCTGACGTTGGCATTATAGCGATTTTTAGCATTACTTAAATTTTCATAAGGGGGAATACTAGATTCCTGCTCTAAACAGGTTTTATCCGTTCCCCACCCCCTTGATACTTTCATACTTGATTGAGCACTCTTCGTTTTTATACCATTGTCGTTAAAATCATTATCATTAAAAAAATTATGTTTAACTTCATCAAATACTTTTGAATTACTTAAATCCAGATGCTTAATCTTTAGCAGTTTATTCTGTATTGACTTTGTCCTGTTTTCTTCCTCTGAAATTATTCTCGGCAGCTCAAAGAAAATCTTGAATTTCAGCATGTCGATGTTTCCGCCAGCATCAAAAAATAATCTTGAGAAATCGTTCATTGCCTTCAGCGCGTATTTTATGAAATATTCCTGGTACAGCCTTGGAAAAAAAGTGAAAGTGCCGCCCTGAACAATTATTTCAGCCTTGTCAGGAACTTTTCCCATCGCGACATAGTGCTCCAGCCTGTTGAAAACTATCATGTAAGGGTCGTAATTGCTTCTTATTGACCTTCTTGTTGAAGGCTCTTTGCCAGTGTAGCTTTGCGGAACGTCTCCAAATGGAGAGCCCGGACCGCCAGGGCAATACGTACAAGGGCCAATTCCCTTTAGAGTATGCGGGCAAGGATAAGGCTCTGACATCAATGCAATCGGCGCAACTCCGCTTATTGTCCGGACTGGCTTCAATGAAAGAAGTTCCATGAACTGTTTCCTGTCTTTTTCAGAAGCAGCGAAGTATATGTCCGCGTTTTTTGGTATTTGAATTGCATTTCCTTTAGACTTGTATTTATTCAGGATTTTAAGCTTAATTTTATTCAGCTGGCGCTGTGTTTTTACATCGCTTTTCTTAAGCTCTTTAACTATCTCCGCGCAAACCTGCCTGAAGTCGTCCATCCACTGTAGAACTTGTTTTCGATATTTAAATGTTAAGTTCAAAAATTTTCTGTTGCTAAATGACTGAGAGACATTTCGAAACTAGAACGATAACGGACGAAGGTGGTTTATTTACTTCCTATTTTTATCTTCTAACTTTTTCTTTTTTTCAGATTCAGAAAGATAGTTTTGTCTTGTTGTTACTGGGCGGCCTAATTCTTTTTCGGCATCTATCCTGGCGTTTCCTGCTACTTTTCCGCCTCTTTTGGCAACATCTTTGCTTTTATCAAAAGTTTCTGGTTTTTCTTCTTGTGAAATTTCTGTTGTCACACGTTCGCCCAGCATTGTAAAAATTAGCTCTAAATCATTTATATGATCTCTTAAGTTAGCTTTGGATTGTTTTGGAAGATTTTTGAATTCTTTGTACTCAGTTGGGGTCATTCCGAATGTAGCTTTAGAAATCTCTGCTGTAAGAATCGCATATTCTCTTTCTGTTTTAACATCTCTTTTCTTCCATTCATCTGTAAGTTCATCTCTTATGGCAATTCCTCTAACTCGCTTTTCAATCCAATCATCAGAATATCCTTTTGCTTTGTATATCTCCTTCATGCGTTTTTGGGCTAGTTCGGGGTTCTCTATTTCTTGTATCCTCTCATAGCCCACTTGAGCTAACCATTGCTTGAATGGTTCTGCCTTCTTAGAGGGTATGGATTGTATAAGCCTAAACGCCCCTTTTACAGATACACAATTTAGAGTTTGCTTCCCCCCCGGTGTATCAACCAAAAGGGGGGTGGCAATTTGCCCCCATCCTTGAGAAAATCCTTCATCACGCCTTCTCATGTCTTTTAAATATCCTTTCGGGTCTTTTGAATCAGTGAGCGCTTCAACTATATCAGCTGCAACAAACCACCATTCATCATTAAACCAAGTTCTTCTTATTTTCTTGCCTTGAAAGACTACAAGAGCATTTTCCTCATTCATTTTGAGTTTTAGATAATTAATTCCCTTATAAATCTTATGCGGAGATGTCCAGTGCCTGGTGGTTATTTGTAATATGGACAAGAAGTGTATAAAGCTGAAAAGTTTGTTAAACTTGTGTTTCCAGAACTTCGTAGCTGAAAACGAGCTTAACGAGAATCCTATACGTTAACAGCATCCTTTCCCCTGTTGCCAAGGAACTTGGAAATTTCAATTGCAACAGCCCCAAGGCTTGAGAGCAAAACTATTGACACAAATTCTAGGATGCTTATGGGCATGGTGTCAAATATCCTGTTCATGAACGGAACGTATAATGTCAGCACAACTATGGCAAATGACAATGCAACTGCACCAACCAGCCACCTGTTTTTGAACAATCCCATTTTGAAAACATTTTTTGTAAGCGACCTGCAGGCGAAAACTTCAAAGAGCCTGAACATTATGATTGTCAGGAACGCCATTGTCTGAGCCTTCACAAGGCCGTCTGCGCGGTAAAAATAAATGAAAATCAGCAATACCGCCGCTACCATCACAGCTGGAAATAAAAATACATAATTCCCGATGCCGTTGTATATTGGCTCCTTTTGGTTTCTTGGCTTTCTGCTCATTACGTCCGGCTCGGAAGGCTCTGCCGAAAGCGATATGGCAGGCGGCCCGTCCATTGCAAGGTTGATAAGCAGAATCTGCGTCACGGTTAGAGGGAGCGGGATTCCCATTATTATTGAAATAAATATTATCAGCACTTCACCTATGTTGCCTGATACAAGGAATGCAAAATATTTTTTTATATTGTCATGAATCCCTCTTCCTTCTTCTACAGCATTTACAATTGATGCAAAATTATCATCAGTGAGTATCATTGCGCTTGCTTCTTTGCTTACATCCGTCCCGCTGATGCCCATCGCAACGCCGATGTCGGCTTTTTTTAATGCAGGCGCATCATTTATGCCGTCTCCGGTCATCGCGACAATGTGCCCTTTTTTCTTCAAAGCATCAACAATTCTAATCTTATGCTCTGGATTTACCCTGGCAAATATTGATATCTCTTCAACTAAAGAATCTAAATCGTTTATCTCGTCAAGCTTCTGGCCGGTTATTGTTTTTCCCGTCAGCCCGATATCTTTTGCAATTGCCCTTGCGGTTATCTCATGGTCTCCTGTAATCATGATGACCCTGATGCCCGCTTTTTTGCATTTCTCAATTGCAATTTTGACTTCTTCCCTGGGGGGGTCAATCATTCCCTGCAGCCCGACAAAAATCAGGTTTTTTTCCGGGTTTGAGTCAACAATTGTTTTATAGGCAAACCCTAGCACCCTTAATGCCCCTTCGGCAAATTGCCTGTTTGCCTCCATTATTTCTTCTTTCATGCCGGCTGACAGCTTTTTTATTTCCCCATTAAGATAAACAGAATTGCAGAGGTTCAGGACAACTTCCGGAGCGCCTTTGACATAAGAAATATTCTCGCCGTGATGCCCGTGTATGGTGGTCATCATTTTTCTTTCGCTTGTGAATTCAATTTCATCAATCCTTCTGTACTCTATATCAAAATCTTCTTTTATCAGCCCAAGCTTGGCCGCGCTTACAATCAACGCCGCTTCTGTGGGATCGCCTATGACTTTTCCTTCTTTTATCTCGGAATTATTGTTCAGTATTCCGATTCTGAGCAGAAGCTCGATTTCTTCCGGCCGAACCGGCTTGTTTTTGTAAAGAAAGCTGCCCTTTGTCCCGTAGCCTACGCCGGTTGCATCTATAATCTTGCCGTTGACATATAATTTTTTCACAGTCACCTGATTGGCCGTGAGCGTGCCTGTTTTGTCAGTGCATATCACTGTGGTTGAGCCAAGAGTTTCCACGCTTGGCAGCCTCCTTATGAGCGCATTCCTCTTCAGCATTTTTTGAGTGCCGAGGGCGAGGGATATGGTGACGACTGCCGGCAGCGCTTCCGGAATCGCGGCCACTGCCAGCGATACTGACACAAGTAGCATGTCAATCCAGTTGGAATGGCGGGCCAGCATGCCGGTCGCAAAAACAAGCGCCGCTATAATGAGAGTTATTGTGCCGATAAATTTTCCCAATTGATCCATGTCTTTTTGAAGCGGAGTCGGCTCGGGCTTCACTTCTTCTATCATCTTAGCGATTTTTCCAATCTCACTCTGCATGCCTGTCGCTATCACAACTGCTTTTGCCCTTCCGCTTACAACAATTGTGCTGGAAAAAACTATGTTGTGCCTGTCGGCTATGCTCGTTTTCTCCTCCAGCTGGGAGATATTTTTCTTTACAGCCTGGGATTCACCGGTAAGCGCAGCTTCCTGGGTTTGCAGATTGAAAACCTCAATCAAACGCGCGTCAGCAGGCACCTTGTCGCCTGTCTGCAGAACTATTACATCGCCCGGCACAAGCTCTTTTGCATCAATTTCTTTTTTCTGGCCGTCCCTGAGGACAGTTGCCATTAAAGACGCTAACTTTTTCAGCGCTTCTATAGCTTTTTCAGCCCTGTATTCCTCAAAAAATCCCAGCAGGGCAATTAGTATTATAATGGAGAAAATGACAATTGCGTCAACATACTCGCCCAGAAATGCGGAAATAACTGTTGCGGCAATCAAAATCCATACAACAATGCTCTTGAACTGGCTGATGAATATTTCCAGCGGAGAAATCTTTTTTCCTTCTTTTAATTCATTGAAGCCGTGCTGCTTTAACCTTGCATCCGCTTCCTGCTGAGTCAGCCCGTTACTTGAAGTATTTAATTCTTTCAATACCTGCTCTATGGGCTTGTTGTGCATTCTTTTACATGTAACTGCCGGCGTTGCTTACGTTATCTTCCTTCGGCTTATCGTTCATTTCTTTCAGCTTTATTATAAAATATTCCAGGCAGTCCAGCCCGCAGAAGCTGGCTTTTTTCTTGAAGTCGTCGGGGCCGAATATGATGGTATAATTATTTGATTTGTAGAAGTTCAAAGTGTTCGAGCACGTGGCGCATATTCTCTCATGCTCTTTTAATTTCTTTTTTATTTTTTCTTCCATTAATTTCTTGATAGTTATGGCCCCGCTGTCCAGGTCAGACTTAAAACGCATTAATTCATCATAATCCAGCACGTCTATAAGCTCTTCAAAGCGCCTGCTCATTTACTCCACCTCATTTATTTTTTTATTCTTATATATTAATTCTAAAATTGTTTTCACTTTGCTGTTTCTTCAAATTTTAGATACCATTTATTGGACTGCTCGTCATATGCGAAAACAACATCGTACTTCTTTTTCCTGTCGAGGGCAAACAGAAGCGGCATAGGGATAGTCGTCTCAAAGCTCGATCCCCTCCTGTACAGCTTTCTTTTGAATTCTACCATTCTACTTATTTTGTTACTTAATAAAATACTTACTTATAAGGTTTGTGGTTTGAAATTCACACCGAAAATAGAATTTACTTATTTTATAACTTATTTAAATACTTATTTAATTTAGAAGAGGCTTTGTCGCATTTTCGTCAGACTAACAATAAGACAAGAAAAAAACGCCGGAGCTGGGAATTTCATTCTTCATGGCAAGTTGTTAAGTCAGGCAACGATGCTCATGCATATTACCGAAATGCCATTAAAATTTTG
>JBBSWR010000137.1:0-1016 GCA_038046185.1 Nanobdellota archaeon | reverse complement strand
AGAAGCTATGATCCCTGCTTTTCATGCTCGGCGCATTTCCTGGAATTAAAATGGGCTTGAAAAAATCAGTTTTCGTTTTCGGCAATGAGTTTCTTGAAGTGGACAATTTTGCATTTAAGGTCGGCAAAAAGATGGAAAATAAATTCAACATGGTTTATTGCAGATCTCCCGATGAAATTCTGGAGTGCAATGATAAAAACATTGTAATTCTTGACGTAATTAAAAATATTGACAAGCCAGTTGTTATAAAAGATATATCAAGACTAAACACAGGAAAAATCGTCAGCCTTCATGATTTTGACGTTGCTTTTTTCCTGAATCTCATGAAAAAGATGGGGATAAAGAAAAATATAAAAATAATAGGCATCCCTCCAAAGGGCAGCGCTGATGGAATTGCAAAAGAGGTGCAGAAATGGGTATGAATAATTATTTTCAGGACAATTACAACGCAAATTCGTCGAGAATTTGCGGGATTGAAAATCGTCGGACCAAAGTCCGAGGTATTATACCGACAATTTTCAATAAAAAAGGGCTGATTCTCGTGCTGCTCACAGCTCTTGTATCGGGATTTTCAATCTTCATAAACAGCATCGGAGTCAGGGAATTTGACTCTTCGATTTTCACATTTTTGAAAAATTCTTTGGTTGCTGCAATGCTTTTTGCGGTGATTCTTGCCGCAGGAAATTTTTCAGAGCTCAAGGCATTAAAAATAAAGCAATGGCTGCAGCTCGCTTTAATAGGGCTGATAGGAGGCTCAATCCCGTTCCTGCTCTACTTCAAAGGGCTGCAGATGGCAACGGGCGCTGTTTCTGGATTTATCCACAAAACAATGTTTTTGTATGTGGCGGTATTCGCGCTCATATTTCTCAAAGAAAAAATCACAAAGGGCGTTTTTATCGGAGTGTCATTGCTGATGCTCGGGAATTATCTGCTACTAAAGCCGGATTTTAATTTATCCGCCGGCCACATTTTAATTTTTATCGCAGTGCTGTTTTGGGCGGCAGAAACCACATTTG
>JBBSWR010000136.1:0-2064 GCA_038046185.1 Nanobdellota archaeon | reverse complement strand
CAATCTTAAGTAGAAAAATCCACAAAAATAAACAATTGATTTACTTCGACAGCGCCGCAACATCGCAAAAGCCAAAGCAGGTTATTGATGCAATGGATTATTATTATAAAAATTCAAATGCAAACATTCACAGAAGCATCCATCAAATTGGGGAGGAAGCAACAGAGCTTTATGAAAAAGCCCACGAGAAAGTCGCGGATTTCATCAATGCCGATTCATACAGAGATATTGTTTTCACAAAGAACACAACCGAATCATTGAATCTTTTGGCATATTCCCTGACTGCAAAATTAAAAAAAGGTGATGGGATTGTAATATCGCAGATGGAGCATCACTCTAATTTTGTTCCATGGCAACAGCTTGCAGAGCAAAGAAGATTAAAATTAGGATTCATAAAAATTGATGGCAAAGGGAATCTGGATAAAAAAAGCATAAATGAAAATATAACTAAAAAAACAAAAATAGTTTCATTAACCCATGCTTCAAACGTTTTGGGAACGATTAATCCGATAAAAGAGATAGCAAAGATTGCCCATGAAAACGGGGCAGTGATGGTTGTTGACGGCGCGCAGTCAGTTCCCCACATGCCGGTTGATGTCAGGCAGTTGGATGCAGATTTTCTTGCTTTCAGCGGGCATAAGATGCTTGGCCCGACGGGAATCGGAGTACTTTACGGCAAAAAAGAGCTGCTGGAAGAAATGCAGCCGTTCCTTTACGGCGGTGAAATGATTAACGAAGTAACATTTAAATATACAACTTTTAACCAATTGCCATGGAAATTTGAAGCCGGCACAATGAATATTGCGGAAGCCGTCGGATTAAGCGCCGCAATTGATTATTTAAAAAAAATTGAGATGGAGAATATAAGAAACCACGATAAAGAATTGGCTGATTATGCTATGGCAAAATTGAAGGAAATCAGCTGGATAACGACTTATGGCCCAAAAGAAAGGGGTGCAGTTATTTCCTTTAATGTGAAAGGAGTTCATGCACATGATGTTGCACAGATACTTGACAGCGAGGGAATTGCAGTCAGGGCGGGCCATCACTGCTGCATGCCCCTAATGAGTGTTTTGAAAGTGCCGGCGACAGCGCGGGCATCATTTTACCTGTACAACACAAAAAAAGAGATTGACAGTTTTATAGAAGCGCTGCATAAAGTCAAAAAAATTTTTGGAGTTTAAATCAATAAAATGGAAGAAATAGACCAAATATACCAGGAAAATATTTTGGACCATTACAAGAACCCGAGGAATTTCGGGAAGATAATGAACGCAACGGTCCATCACCATGAAAAAAACCCATTATGCGGTGACGAGCTCGATGCGTATTTTTTGATTGATGACGGCAGGAATATTGCCGATGTCAAAATTTATGGGCACGGGTGCGCAATCTCGCAGTCAAGCGCGTCAATGCTGACTGAGAAGGTGAAAGGAAAAAGCATTGATGAAATAAAAAAGCTGAAGAAAGATGATATTTTGGAAATGCTGGGCATTCCAATCAGCGCAGCGAGATTAAAATGCGCTTTGCTGTCATTTGACACTTTCAAGAACGCTATTACAATATTTGAAGAATATATTAAGAAACCTGGTGTTAAAGGAAAAAGATAAAAAATCAGGATAGAAAATTAATTTTAAAAAATTAATTTGATTGAAACAATAAAAAACAATAAAATCAAAATCAATGGAGTGGTAAATATGACAGAAGAATTAATTATAAAAGATTTGCATGTTAGCATTGAAGGCAAGCAAATACTGAACGGAGTAAACTTAGTTGTAAAAAAAGGGGAAGTATGCGCCCTTATGGGCCCGAACGGAAGCGGGAAATCAACTCTGGCTTATACTTTAATGGGCCATCCCAAATACACAGTTGACAAGGGGGAAGTATGGTACAAGGGAAAAAACATCTTGGAATTAAAGCCTGACGAAAGGGCAAAGCTGGGGCTGTTTTTGTCGTTCCAGTACCCGCAGGAAATTCCTGGAGTTTCAGTTTCAAACTTTTTGAGGACGGCTTACAATGCGGTAAAACAAATCCCGCTGCCAGTGCCTGAATTTGTGAAATTAT
>JBBSWR010000135.1:0-1648 GCA_038046185.1 Nanobdellota archaeon | reverse complement strand
AACTCCTGCTGAACCTATCATTGAAAAACTCAAAATATTAAAATGCAAAGTCAAGATCTATGATCCTTATTACAAATCTACAGATGTTTTTGGAATAAAAACTGAACATAATTTGGTTGATGCTTTGACAAATACTGATGCAGTAGTAATAGTCACTGCTCATAAGAATTTCATGATCTAGAGCCTACCTTCTTGAAAACCAGGATGAAAACCCCGATTTTAGTTGATTCTAGAGGAGTAATAGATCAATATGCAGCAAAAATGGCTGGTTTGATTTTTAGAGGATTGGGACGTGGAAAAATCTAGTTCAAAATTAGATTCTGATTCAATCAAAAATATTCTTACACTAAGATACAATCCAACAAAAAAATCAAAATTTACCAAAAAAACTTGGAAAGATTTTATTGAAAAATCATCTAATGTCTCTTCACAAGTAATAGAAAATTTAATCTGTTCAAATATCAATAGTGCAATTAGAAATTCTACACATACAAAAACTTCAATAGCTCTTAGTAGTGGAGTTGATTCAACCCTTGTTTTGGCATTATTGAAAAAAGCATGTCCTGATGTAAAAATTAATGCAATATCAATTAAGTTTGGGGACAGTGTTGATGAATCAAAACATGCAGCAAAAATTGCATCAAAATTTGATATTGATCATAATGTTGTATTTATTGAAAATTATCTTAAAGAATTACCTCATGCAATTAGTATTATCAAACAACCTTTTTGGGATTTGCGTTGGTATCATGTAGTAAAAAAAGCAAAAACCCTAGGACAATTCCTAGTGTCAGGTGATGGCGGAGATGAATTATTTGGAGGCTATACATTCAGATACAAAAAATTTCTCTCTCTAACTACAAAGAACTCATCACCAATTGAAAAAGTCAAAGCATATCTACAGTGTCATGAAAGGGATTGGGTAGAAGATCAAATAGATATATTTGGTAAAAAACTTCATTTTAATTGGAATTATATCTATAAACAATTTTTACCGTATTTTGATAATCCCCTAAATTCATTATCGCAGGTATTTTTGGCAGATTTTAATGGTAAACTACTCTACAACTGGATTCCTTTAAACACGAGTTTTCACAACTACTTTAAAGTAAAACCTGTCACTCCACTTTTATCAAAAGAAACAATTCATCATACCACTCATTTACCTATTAACTTGAAATATAACTCAAAAACTGACACTGGAAAACTCCTCTTAAGGGAAATTCTTCACAAATATTCCCTTGATAAACTATTGATCAAGAAAAAACAAGGATTCTCCGTAGATACTATGAATTTATGGAGATCTTATGGTTATGATCTCTGTGATTGTTATCTGTCTGATGCAAGAATTGTACAGTCAAAGTGGATTAACAAAGATTGGATTCAAAAACATTTTGATAAAAATAACATAGATATCAGATATGTAAACAAGTTTCTTGGATTATTGGCATTAGAGATATGGTATAGAATATTTATCACAAAGGAAATGAAATCAACTATCACTCTTTAAATTTTTAATTAATTCCATGTTTTTTTAAAACATCTAAAAATTCTTTTGCAATCTTATTCCAATTGAAATTCTCTTCTACAAATTTTCTTCCATTTTCTCCCATGATTTTTCTTTTTTCTTTATCATTAATTAAAAGTG
>JBBSWR010000134.1:0-5575 GCA_038046185.1 Nanobdellota archaeon | reverse complement strand
GATTCCAAAAGCGAAATGGACAAGCCGTTTTACATCAACCTGTCCCTGTCAAATATAAATCCTGACCAGAGCCTGGATGTGTCAATGAGTATCTATCTTTCAAATAATTTTGTTGTGGTTAAAAAGACTGCTGAGCTAGCCAAGAGCGGCAATGAACTGGGTTATAGCGCAAGGATGCAGCCAGGAAAGATTGCTAACTTTTCAATGTACCTTAAGCCTACTTCAGGGGGAAATTTTTCAATCAGCAAGAAGTTTATTTACACAATTAAAAATATGCAGGACACAATAGAAAATGCCACTTACATCAGCGTGCTGGATCCGGCGCCGGTCATTGATTTAGCTTCAGAATATGGCGAGGTTTCTCCGGGGCAGAGGTTTATTGTTTCAGCGAAGCTTACAAATCCAAGCGCAATTTACACTCTTGAAGACATGCAGGCAAAATTATCCATTCCTTATTTGGACGGAGTTTCGCAAAATCTTAAGCAGCTTGGGCCAAACGAGTCTTATACAATCATAAGCAATACTTTCACGCTCCCGGATGCAGGCTATCCGCAGGATTACCTTAAAATAAATCTTGAAGTGGCTTACACGCTTAAAGATATTCAGAGAACGTTAAATAAATTCATAGAAGTCAAAATAAAGCAAAAAAATGAAGTAAATAATTCTGTATCATCAAACAATTTAACCGCATCAACTGCACAAACACAAGCTGCAACTCAGCAAAATCAGAATTCATCCGTTTCATCACAGCAGGCGCAGCAGTCCGCCCCTCCTGCCCCTGTAACTCCGCAAACTCAGGTTACTGAGGAGAAATTAAATTTGCCGAAGCCAAAACTGGACTTTTCAGACAGGGGAGTGCTTATTATCATCGGGGTTTTATTTGCATTGTTGTTTATTGTGCCGTCAGTTATATATAAAATTAAAAAAAACAGGAAACAAAATCCGCCTCCGCCGTTTAATCTGCCCATTATCCCGCCGCCGGCGCAGTGACGTTCAGTATTCTGTCAATTTCTGTTTGGTGGGCTTTAAACCAAAAGATTTTTAAGCTGATAACTCAAATTCAGGGGCATGAAAGTCAGCATAGACACAAAAGAGGATTCGCACGAGGAGATTAAAAAAGTAATCAAGATGCTCCAAAATCTTGTGGGTGATTCTCAGGAAATATTTTCTAACGATTCATCAATATCATCAGCCTCAAATTCCTCTCCAATCTCAAATATATTCGGCGATGTCGCCTCAGCTTCTTCCTCAGGTGAATTATTAAGTTCATCAGAAACAACTGAATCACAGCCGGCAGAATCAGAAGGAGCTTCTTCAGCTGAAGCAAAAGAAGAAACCTCGCAGTCTACGGATGATTTGTTTGCAGAGCTTTTCAGCGAGGATGAGCTGAAAAAAATGGAGACAGTCAAGGCGCCGGAAGACGAAGATGAGGAAGAAGAGATTAAGTCAAAGGAAAAACCAAAGTCCAAAAGGCCTGATATAGAATTCTATTGAACCAATAAGTTAACTAGTCTTTACTGTACCCTTTTCCAGCTTTTAAATCTTCAAATGTAAAGTAAAATCCTATCTCCGGAATTGTTTCTCTAATCGCTCTTGGTTCTCTTAAATCTGCTTCGGGAATTTTTGCAATATCAGCGATTGCTGGAATTAGCATTTCTCTTTGTCTCACTAATCTTGGATCAGCAATATGGTCTCTGCCAGTTAATATCATGCAGTTAAGGTTTGTGGCAGTTTTTAGTGCAAAATATTTTTCCTCTGGAGTTCCGTTGTTCAAATAATGCGCACACATCTTGACAAGTCCTTCATCTATGACATGGGCTTCTTCTGTATTTAGCATACCTACTGTTCCCAAAGCATTTGGTGATGCCCTTATTGTTTTAACTACATCTATAAGTCCCGGAACGCCTAATCCTTCCATGAGCCTTACTTCTTCTTCGGAAAAGGAAGATAAAACATCACCTATCTCTCTCATCGCCCAACTTTCTCCATGGCTATCTCTTTGTGTCCAAAAATTCAGTACTAAGAAAGGAGTGTAATTCTTTGGTGTAAGGGCAAATGCGCTGACACTATTTCCATGACGTGGATCTACCAATAGTTTCTCCCATATGATTGCGCCCGCTTCCATCTTAAATCCCTCTAAAGTTTTTGTCCCATACATATCTGCTATTTCTTTTCTGCCACTGAATGTTTGCCAAACCTCTGGTGTAATCCCACCAGAAACAAATCGTCTGAGGGAGTCTTCATAAGGTTCTCTTCTTAAAATATCATGGATATCCTGCCTTAATTGCGCTCTACTTGAAGAATTATAGTCTACACCGGACTCTCTTCTTTTTTCCATCTCTGTAATCGCATTAAGAAGAACTTGGGCTGCTCGTTTTTGCGATTCTGACAAATAATTTATAACTTCTTTATTCTTATTTCCTGCAACAAAATAAGCAATCTGCTTGAATTCTTTACTTGTTCGATCTCTTATCCTTTCTCGTTCGTCAGGAGGAAGAGATGAAAACACTTGAGGTCCTTTAGAAGTATTGTAAGCACTCCTTAAAACAAAATTCTTTTGTATATACTCTTGAAGTAGAGAATCCAGTAGCTGTGGATTTAAGATTCCTATTTGTCTAGTTTGGTTTGACAATATGTCATAATATTTTAATAATCTCACCGCTTGTTCCAATGCTATTTTTTGCAATTCCGAGATATTAAAATTAATGTAAGTTATGTCCACAGCATCATATTCTCTGGATGCCGCTTCCAAAGTTTTGATTTCACCATCTAACTTTTGTTTCTGCTTACTAGCAAGCCAACGTCCCTCTAAATCTTGTCTGTCAGAACGCTTTGAAGCAAGTTCTCGTTGCAACTTATGGATATCAGGAAATTTATGCTGTTTAAGGAGCTTTTTCCTGTATTCTTCCTGTAAAGCTGTTGCAGTATTTATTCTGGAATCATACAGCTCTTTTCTTTCAAAGAAATCAATCGCTTGAGTTAAATTTGTAAAATTTGGTTCTGTTTGTCCAAAACTTTTATGTAAATCTTGAAAAGCAGCACTTAAAAGTGTGTTATCTTCCTCAATAGATTTTTTGAGTGATTGAAAGCGTGCGTTAAGGTCGGTATCAGATAATCCACTTACCCCCACACTGGCTTCTAGAGGCGCAGCTATTATAAAATAAGCTAATCTCTCTGTAAGCTGATTTAATGTTCGTAGTTCTGCAATTCTTGCTCTAATACTTGGGCCATCAGTAATTAAGTCGTTAACTTTGTGAGTTTCCTGAGCTTTTTGTTCATATCTTTCAATTATTTCATTCAATTTGTCAATGTCCTTTCTAAAAATCTCAAACCACCTTTCTAAGCCAAAGAATTCAATCTCCTCTACTTGAGCTTTCCTTGCTTTTTGCAACAATGAATTGTGATTAGATAAAAGTTCTCTAACATCTTTCCTAAATTCTTCATAATCGACTTTATTTATATCTTGTAACTGCCTATGTTCGTGATAAAATAATTTTATAATTACAAGAAGTAATTCTCTTAATTTTTCTAAGTCCTCAAATTCTTCCCAAAGATAAGCATGGTCTTCCACCCATCTGGCATAAATTTTGTGTAGGTCTTTCTTGTCTTTATCGAGAAGTTCTAGAATCTGTTGTTTTAATCTTTGCATTGTTAGTACTTTTCATATTCCTGTATTTAACATTTACTATTCAAGATAACAATGAAAGTGTTTCGGACGGAAAATTGCCTTCTTTCATCTAGAACTACAAATTTATCGAGTTTAACAGGCCTTTAAACTTCAATCACTTTTCCTTTTTTTCCGACATTAATAACTTTTGTCTTGCCTATCATTTCCTCAATCCCTTCAGCTTCATGCACATGGCTGCAAAGCAGAATGTCCGGCTTGAAAGTGTCTATTGCTTTTCTTACGCCCTCGCTTCCAGGGAAAATGTTGGTGAATTTCTCCATTAATGATCCGGATGGGTGGATATGGGTTACCAATATCTTTTTCTTGGAATCTTTTATTCTGTCATACCCCTTTTTTATCAGATCAAAAATTTCATCTTCCCCAAGCTGGAACATTCCAATGTTGGCTCCGCCGCATCCAAACAATCCCACATCTTTGCATTTGATAGAGTACCCGTGCAGGTTGGTTGCGCCGTACAGCTCGGCAAGAAAATCGGCAGTTGCAACAGTTTCATGGTTGCCTGGAATCAGAATGACTTTCTTTCCCTTCTTGATGAACGGCCCTATTATTCCTGATGTAGAAGCTTCTGCATACGTTAAATCACCGGAAAGCACAACCAAATCAATATTTTCATCTTCCGCCTGATTTGCTAGCCTCTTGGCTGCAGTGGTATCCCCGTGAATATCCCCTGCTGCCAATATGCGAAGTTTTGATTTATCCATATACTCATTAAAAGCAGAAATTGTTTAAAAAGTTATCTCTTGGAATTTACCTTTCAATAATCCTAACATTGCCGGTCAAATCAACTATCTTGCTTGGCTTTCCTTCTTTTTTGCCTTCATAAAGAACAAACTCAACCCCTTTTTCCACTGTTTCATCCAAATCTTCAATTGATGCCATATAATCCTGGCCGCTTTTATTTACTGAAGTTGTAACAACAGGAATGTCCGCTTCGGCAACAGCCTTGCTTATCCAGTGTTTTGGAATTCTGACGCCAAGAGTTTCCAGCCCGGCATTGACTTCTTTGGCAACGCATTTTTTATTTTTTAGCTTGAATATCAAAGTATAAGGGCCGGGTAATTTCTTGAGCCATTCTTCCCCGTCTTTTGCAACAACGCAGTTTTCTCTTATCCATTCCACAGAAGGCGCGATTACGGAAAAGGGATTTGTTGCCCTTGCCTTTAATTTTCTTATTTTCTTTACAGAACTGGAAATCTGCGCATTGCATCCAATGCCGTAAATTGTATCAGTCGGATAAATAAACACAGCGCCGTCCGAAATAGATTCAATTATGGAATTCTTTTCCATCTTAAACTCATCGGGATTTAAAATTCTCATTAATTTTAGGAAAGAATAAGGGTATAAATAGTTTATGAAAAATATACAAAACGACAATAATTAATGGACAATAGTTGTCGTTTTCTAATTAGTAAAAGACATATTGTATGTTCTAAAATTTCTGTCTTTTACTAAAATAAAAAAATTTAACCCAAGTAACCAATCATGAACCCTTCTTCAATGCTGTTGATTTCATCATTCTCAAGGTCATCCTCGAGGTATGTTTCATCGTAAAAGTCAAGCTTTATCTCAAATTCGTCCAAAAGTTTTTGTTTCATGTTTTCACCTCCTTAATCTGATGCCGCTGAACTGGGCGTCAAAGCTCCTCAGCTGCTTATTTGACCTTAATGTTACTTCTTTCATTTGTTTGAAAAACAAATCCTCAATAAATTCATTGCTTAATTCCATTTTGTATCACCTTCGTTTTTTCTTTTATTTTTTTATATACGCGCCGCGGCTGGGATTTTCACCCAACAGCTTTAAACCCTGTGCAGGATTTGAACCCAGATATCCTTGCGGACAGGAAGGTTTCAGTTTCCCGCTCCACCAGGTTGAGCATCCGCGGCATAG
>JBBSWR010000133.1:0-2261 GCA_038046185.1 Nanobdellota archaeon | reverse complement strand
ATTTCCTTCAGCTTGCCGCATCAAACATTAATGCAGGCATGACAATCGACAGGGCCTTGTGGTATGCTGTCCGCCCGAGATTTGGTGTTCTTGCAAAGGAAATTGAAACAATTGCAAAAGAAACAATGGGCGGCGCTGACTTGAAAGAATCTCTGGAAAAATTTGCATTAAGATATGACTCAACTCTGTTGAAGAGAGTGGTAAGCATGATTAATGAGGGCATCGAGGCAGGCGGTGAAATCGGAGAGCTTCTTAACAGGATTGCGCTGGATATACAGCAGCAGAAATCCATGCTGAAGGAAATGTCAGCAAACGTTACAACCTATGTCATTTTCATAAGTTTTGCGACCGTTGTTGCCGGCCCGTTTCTTTTCGCTTTGTCCGGGGTTTTGATACAGGTTGTTTCAAGCTTGGGCAGTGCGCTCGGAGGCACAACAAATGCAGCTGCCACATCAGGCATACCATTAACCTTTTCCGGAACGGGCATCACTCAAACTGATTTCACAATTTTTGCGTCTGTATCGCTGGCAGTAACATCATTATTTTCTGCAATGATGGTATCTACAATCAAAAAAGGAAACATTCAGTCGGGAATCAAATATGTGCCCATTTTTATTGGAGTGTCCTTGGTTTTGTTTTGGATAGCCAGAATCCTTGGAGGCAAGCTAATAGGCTCGTTTTTTTAAATTCAAATTGACATTAATTTTATTTTTTAACATTATAAGAAGAGCAAAATCAACTGAATGTAATCATTTCCTAATTAAAAAGATTCAAGCAAAAGCATCAAGATTCTCTAATTTTTAATCCACAAAAAATACCCTTACATTTCGACAGATTTAAATAAAGAAAATTAAAAATTTTCTAATTTAAATCTCCGAAATGCCTATGGCATTTCGACAGATTTAAATATTAGTTATTCAATTGAATTTAAAAAGGTTATTCAAATTAGCCAAAAAGAAATAAAATGAGGTGAAAGAATGAGTACTTCTGCTCCAATTAAACACAGAAAATCACAGGCGGCCATGGAGTTCTTAATGACTTATGGTTGGGCGATATTGGTTGTTCTCGCGGCAATCGCTGCTTTAGCTTATTTCGGAGTTTTAAGCCCGGAGAAGTTTCTGGGTGACAAGTGTGTTCTCGAGCCAGGTTTGGCATGCATTAGTAATAAAGTAGAGCCAACTCAAATAACCCTGCTGATTGCACAAAATAAGGGGAAAACTATCATTGTTGATAGCATTTCTGTAGGCAGCTGCAGCAGCACATTCAGCGATACGATGATAAGCGGGACTGATAAGAAATTTGTAATAGGCGGCAGCTGCAGTAATGGCGCAGTAAAGGAAAGATTTAAAGGAGAAATAACAATTGGGTATACTGAAAAAGAAGCAAACATAACAAAAACAGCGCGCGGTAATCTAAATACCAACGTTGAATAAAAATTATATTAAATTATAAATAGAGGTGAATTAGATGACGAACAGAAAATCTCAAGCTGCCCTTGAGTTTATCATGACTTACGGTTGGGCAATATTAGTTGTTCTAGTAGCCATAGGGGCTCTTGCTTATTTTGGTGTTTTAAGCCCGGACAGATTCCTGCCGTCCAAATGTACACTGCAGTCAGGAATAGCCTGTGTTGACCACAAGGCAACCGCTACTTCACTAACAGTCTACGTTAAGAACTCGTTGGGTTACGATTTGACGGTTGATGCAGTCAAGGCACAGCAATGCACGGCTTTGGGAAGCCAAGGCGCGCTAACAAACGGCGGAGCGGCAACTTATACCTTAACCTGCACTAATACTGGCTCGAAATACAACGGAAACATCAACATAACGTACACAAACACAGATACAAGTGTACAACACACTAACCAAGGCCAGATTACAACAAAAATAGAATAAGTAATTCTATTTCTTTTTTTATTTTTAGTTTAAGAGTAGCTAGGGTTCCATTTTAATCTTGTAATAACAATTTAATAGCTGCCCTTGCTGACAACTCTAATTTGATAGCTAAAGATAACTAATCTGCCATACTTTTCTCTCCATAAACCCAAAATACCTACCTTTATGCCGAATTTAATTTCCTATGAAAGAAAAGACCACATTGCGCAGAAACAGAGTAATCATAAGACTTAAAAATTCTTCAGGGAGGGAACATCTAGTAGCACTTTAAGTGTTCGCGATAGCCCTCCCTCACCCTAAGATGTAGAATTAAATCGTGCTCTCTAAGGAAAGACGGCAATGTGGGTGGAGCATATGAAAATTTA
>JBBSWR010000132.1:0-1738 GCA_038046185.1 Nanobdellota archaeon | reverse complement strand
CTTTTTTATTTTTTTTTAATAATATGAACCGCAAAGCTATTTCTACATTATTCTCTACAGTTATGGTAATATGTTTCCTGACACTGGCGACAATCGCCGCCGTGTCTTTCGCAGGCGCATTCATCGATGTCGGCGACAAGTATGCGAGGGAATTGGGGGAAAAACAGGGCATGTGCGCACAGGAGGTTGCCGCGAGGATAAGCAATGCATGTTACATAAATCAAGACAAGATAAGAATAACAATAGAGAACAACGGGATGAGGCCGATAGACAGCTTCATCATGAGGCTGTATTCGGAATCATCTAATGCTAAAATGGATTCTGCGTCTGAAAAATTAAACCAGTTCATGGTAGGGAGCTATGAGCTGGAATGGCTCGGCAACTCTGATGAAATAGTAATGGTGGAGGCTCTTCCTAGAACCAGCGGAGGGACTTGCCCGAACGCCAAAGCATCTTTCGGCTCGATGCAGTCGTCTTCAATCCATCAGTGCCCACAGTAGCCTGTGAACCGCCCTTAGAGACTGTTAAAAAATAACATTAGCATTTAAGCTTTGGTTCAATAATGGGTGTGCTTAATAAACTTTGCTTATTTTACTAGAGTTTCTGAATTTCCTTTTTAAATGTCTCCTCAAAACGTTTTACCCTTGTTGCCTTATCTTCAATCGCAATAATCTCTGCAACAAGGTCACTATCCGCTTTGTCTCTCAGATATTCACAACAATCTCCGATAGTCATGACCATACCTTTAGTGTACATAAATAAACTCAGTACTGCATAAGCAAGAGCCACAAAGATTGCATGACGAACAATCCCTTCTTTTTTCCTGAAAAATGCCTTTGCAAAACCAAGATTTTGTTTTATGTCACGATGGTATGTTTCGATGTGCCATCGAATCTTGTATGTCTGTAATATCTCTCCAACTGTATCTTTTAGATTTGTTGAGATAAGATGTATTACACGATCTGAGAGCTTTTCATCAATGCGTTCATGCGAGATGACTAATCGCATGAGTGGTAATTTGTTGAGATATGCTTCCTCAGACCTTACATCGTATATCTTATCTCCAATCTTGCATTCATAGAGTTTCTGAACTCTTGTTTGTTTTGATACAAGTGATAATGAAGTATAGTTGCGTGCTCTTAAAAATCTCACTTTTCTATTTGTCTTGATTGCGCAAATAACCCTTATTTTAGCCTTTAAACAGGCCTTTATCAGGTCTTTGTCAGAATACCATGAATCAAACAGGATTGTATGAATCTGGATTTTGGCATCTATGAGCTTACGGATAAGCCTTTTTGCCATTTCAATTTTTGAGTCTGTATTTTTTGAATAAAGCTCTGGAAAAATAGGCATTTGTAAACCGGAAGTATATAGAATTGAAGTAAAAAACTGGTGCCCTTGAACATATTCATTTGTACTATGATCAAAATGCATTTGTGTTTCTTCTACAAATTCACCATTGCGTTTAACTAAAGTATCATCAAGTAAAAGATAGATATCAAAATCTCTAAACAGAAAGCGCAATTTTTTCAAGTATCGCTTTTCAAACAACTCTTTCTCAAATTTTGCATCAGTAAGAATACGGCTCATTGCTGATGAATGTTTTTCATCAGGACAAGCCTGAGCAATTTTTTTAACGGTTTTCTTCGCCAAAACAATAATTCCTGAAATATAGCTAGTTGCATGGCGAAAACCTCCTTTTGTGAAGAACTTTCTCAAAAAGCTTAAATTCTTGATT
>JBBSWR010000131.1:1778-3422 GCA_038046185.1 Nanobdellota archaeon | reverse complement strand
TTCTGTAGAGTTTCTATTGCCTGCCTTGTCTGTTGCAGTTGCATTATAATAATATCTTTCATTAATATCTGCTAGATTTGTAAAGTTAATGCTGCTATTAGTGCCGCTAAATGCTGTGTAAGTTGTTCGGTTTATTAAGTCAAAGCTTGAATTGTATAAGAAAAATGTTAAATTAGCTGAGTTATTGTCAAAAGTTGTTACATTTACAAATATCCAGTTTCTGTTGAACAACGTATTATTTGCTTCAGTGCCGCCTGAGAAGTTAATGTTAGGATTTAATGAATCTAAAGTAATAACCCTTGTTTCTGTTGAATTTTCATTATTGGCCAAATCCCTTACAGTCACATTATAGTAATACTTTTCATTCAAATCTGCTAAATTAGAAAAATTAATGCTAAGGTTTAATACATTAGTTCCAGATGTTACGTTAGTCTCGTTGACTAAATCAAAGCTTGAGTTGTATAAGTAAAATGTAGCATTCTTAAAATTTGTCTCATTAACAGAAACATTAACAAAAATATAGTTTCTATTAAAAAAAGTATCGTTTGATTCTGTTGGCACTGAAAAAACAACTTTAGGCCTTAAGGTGTCAATGGTAAAAATCCTAGTTTCAGAGCCATTTATATTATTATAGTTATCAGTGCAATTAACACTCCAATTGTATGCATCATCAGCAATGCTGCTTAAAGTGAAATTGTTTGGAATTGCTTCCTCTATTGTCAAATTGCTCATATTAATCTTGTTGTTGATTATCAGGCTGCAATTACTTACATTGAAATCATCTTTGGGTATATAATAAAATATAATTGAATTTGTGTTGTTGTAAGAATTGTTTGTCGGGCTAAGCAATGTTGCATTTGGCACTGTAATATCATTGACAATTAAATAATCAGTATCTGTCTGAAAGTTGCCTACTGTGTCATTTGCAAAAGCAACTAAAGTGTAGTTTCCAGGCACTGAAAGATTTGTTGGAGTCAATGTAAAGTTTTCTAAGTAAACTGCCAGCAATGTTCCATTAGGAAAGGAGACGTTTACAAAGCTTTCATTTAAGTGAGCGTCAGATGCAGTAAAGTTAATGCTTACATTGTTGAAAGTGTAATTTGCAGGATTTGGGTTAATAGAGGTTATAGATACAACAGGAGCGCCAAAATCTATTGATACATTTCTTGCTTCTGAAGAGCCTAAATTTCCAAAACTGTCATTTGCATAAACCACAAAACCATAGCTCCCATCACTTAATGAGGTTTTATTTGTGAAACATGTAGCATTTCTGCCATCTCTTATCAATGACATTGTTTGATTAACGCTATTAAACTCCAGAGTGCAACTTAATATGCTGTGCTCATCAGTAATGCTTGTATTAATGTAGATATAATCCTGCTTCAGCACAGAATTATTTTTGGGAGTTGGGATTGTGAAATTAATTACTGGTGCATTTACGTCTGTATAATTAATTGTTACATTCTCCAAGTATGGCGTCATATACTTGTCTGGCGTAAAGAATAAGGATTGATACTGTATGTATCTTGCTGGTGTTGCAGTTAAATTACTTCCAATAGCATTGTTATAGCTGCTGCTCCACTCTGAAAATGTAACGCTGTCATTGCTTACTCTTGTATGCAATGTTATATTTGTTGATTCTGT
>JBBSWR010000131.1:0-1678 GCA_038046185.1 Nanobdellota archaeon | reverse complement strand
AGCCATAACATAACTTCTATTTTTGAAAAAAACTGCAGATTGCCCTGCACCGCCATTAGCGCTTGTGTCAATAGCAAATCCAATTATATCGCTTGAATTAAAGCCAGCAGGGATTGTATAAGTACTCACAACTGTAAAAGGCAAGTCTTGGCCTAGAGTATTAACCCCCATATCAGCTGTTCTTATTGCACTTCCATTTTTAAGTAAAG
This sequence comes from Nanobdellota archaeon, assembly GCA_038046185.1. Taxonomy (GTDB): domain Archaea; phylum Nanobdellota; class Nanobdellia; order Woesearchaeales; family GW2011-AR4. The sequence goes on along the minus strand of JBBSWR010000131.1, from coordinate 1,469 downwards.
CAACTACCATATCGTTTCCATCATCATTAACTGAAACACCAACTATATCATCACTGCTCATTCCAGCAGGCAAAGAATATGTAAAAGAGTAGCCTGTCAAATCTTTATTTGTCAGTAAATCAGTTACAAAGCCAGTAGACATGCGATGAGTTCCGTTTCTGTATAACGCAGTCATATTATTTCCAGGATTGTCGAGAGCAAAGCCCATTACATCGCTTGAGGTAGGTAAATTACTGCTCCACTTAATTGCCTGTAGCCTTGTATTATTTGCCCCAGTATCATAAATCCTTGAAGTAAAGTTGCCAGAGATGTTGTAAACTTTAAAAGTATTAATTATAGTATAATTTAAGGTGACATTTGTGTCTCCAGTCTCATCCAAGGAATCTGCTTCGGTAATATTTGTCAAGTGCAATGCACCTCTGTCAAAATCCGTAGTGTAGGTGTCAATAAAAATTGTGGGCAATAGGGCAGGAGCATTTACAGTCAGGTTCCTAAATGCAGATGAGTTTATATTCCCGGCTTTGTCTGTGCAGTTAATGCTCCAGTTATAGTTTCCATTGGCAAGGTTGAATGAAATGGCATTGCTTATGTTTTTTGTTATTGACGTTGATGTTGATTTAATTTGATTATTTATTATTAATGAGCAATTAGCAACAGTAAACAAATCCGTAACATTAAAACTAAAGCTTACCAATGATTGATTTTCAACTGAATGGTTAAATGGCAGCAATAATGATATTTGTGGTGTTGAATTGTCTATTATATAGGAAAAATATCCTGAGGAGTTTCTGCTTTGATTAAGCACATCATAAGCAATTACTTTCCAGTGCCATTGTGTGTTGCCTGTCCATTGGTCTGGAACTTCAAGTGTATTGTTTGATGAGTTTCCTCCTAATTTGTAAACAAAATCTATAGACGAGAAATCAATGTTATTATCTACCAACACTGTATAATTTAAGAAATGCGCGTCTATTGCTTCTGCCCAGTTAAGTCTAGGGCTTCTGTTTATCGATTCAGTGTTATTTACAGGTTCTAAGAGGTTAAACTCTGCAGGTGGTGTGGTATCAATGTCTAAGGTAAAGTTAGTTGAATTAAAGGCGTTATTTTCAGCCAAATCATAGCACTTTACATTCCATGCATACAATCCATCAGCTATTGCTGTTGGTGTTATGATATTGTGTGTTCCATTTGCAGGTGAACTGTTTGTAAAGTTTTCTTGGAAAGTGCCAGAGAAGTTTGCATACAGGCTACAATTCTTTATATTGGTTTCAGTAACAGTAAAATTAAAGCTTATTGTATTGTTAATAGTCAGTGTATTATTAACAGGAGAGTTTAAGCTTATTGCTGGAGTAGTATTGTCCAAAGTGATAACTCTTGTTTCAGTGCTGTTAACAAAATTAACTCTATCTCTAATAGTCACATTATAGTAATACCTTTCATTTAAATCAGCTATATTAGAGAAATTAACG
>JBBSWR010000130.1:0-1683 GCA_038046185.1 Nanobdellota archaeon | reverse complement strand
TGAGCCTGTTTTAACGCGCCTTCAATTAAAAAATCCATTTTACATTCCCCCTTTTACCCTAACCCCGTGGTTTTTGACATATAGATTACAACATAAACTTCCAATTACCGAAATGTTTATATTACTCTCCTGTGTAATCCCCTTTAGAATTAGTTTGTGCCAACAGACTGGTTTAGTATCGGTTTATAGTTTTTAACGTACAAAAAAACTAGAATTACCAAAACAAGCTTATTTAAAGCCGCTTTTCGCCAAAAAAGCTGCTTACATTGGGTTTTTCGCCAAAAAAACTCAATTATAAACTTTTCTTAATTTTATTGTAACTGTTAAAGTGATTTATAAAGATTTCTGATGTTTAAAATATATGATGGTTTATATAGGTTTATAAGGAAAATAGAATAAATTAAAAAATTGAGCGGAATTCTATTGTAATATGACACTTTACTTCATCGGTTTGGGATTAAACAATGAGAAAGACATTACAGTCAATGGGCTGGAAGCTGTCAAGAAGTCTGATTTAGTGTATTTTGAGAATTATACATCTATTTTGAGTTGTTCCAAAGCAGATTTGGAGAAGTTTTATAATAAAAAAATAATATTAGCCAACAGGAATATAGTTGAGAATGATGACAATGAAATAATAAATAATTCAAAAACTAAAAATGTAGCTTTTCTAGTTGCCGGCGATTCATTGGCAGCAACAACGCATATTGATTTATTTATGAGGGCAAAAAAAGAAGGGATAAAATGCCTTGTGATTCACAATTCTTCCATACTGACTGCTGTCGGAGTTACCGGACTGCAGCTGTATAAGTTTGGCAAGACAACTTCCATTCCATTGGAGAATGAAAATGTTGAAACTCCTTATGATGTGCTGAAAGGAAATCTAAGTTTGGGACTGCATACTCTGTTTTTGCTTGATTTAAAGCCTGAAGATGAGAAATTCATGAAGGTAAATGATGCAATCCGCTATTTATTGAAAGTTGAACTGAAAAGGAATGAGAAAATATTTTCTGAAAAAACGCTTTGTGTCGGGTGCGCAAGAGTCGGAAATGAGAACCAAACAATAAAATACGGAACCGCTAAAGAACTGTTAAAATTTGATTTCGGAAAGCCAGTTCATTGTTTAATTGTTCCAGGAAAACTGCATTTTATGGAAGAAGAGATGGTTGAGATATATCATTAACTCGAGGCAATCCCTGAGCGGCTAATTCTCTTATTATGGCCTGTTCAATGGCTTCCCTGTCCCTTGGAACAGTTTCAAAAGCCCCATCATCACTTTTTAATCTGGTCGGTATGGATAATGGGTGCTCACCATAAAATCTTACAGTTACCTGGCCATCAACAACAAGCTGCCCTATGCTTCTAGCCCCATAGTTTATATGAAATGTATTGTCTAAAGGGGTATCTGGCTTGTAAGTCCCATCTCCGTTAGACTCGCCAAACTTTGTACATTTCACCATAGAAACCAAATCTGGATTAAATCCGTCCCCTTGGTGAAAAGGCGCCACGGCAGTTGATACTGCACCCCTTACAATATCTGCCATTTGAGAATACGGCAAATCCGGCCTAACAAACTGATAGGTTGCAGGTTTAATCATATTTTTTGGAAACTAGTTTTAATTTATAAATTTAACTCAGATAATTTTATAAAGCAAGTTGTTGTATTTTGATTTATAGCCCCGT
>JBBSWR010000129.1:0-1328 GCA_038046185.1 Nanobdellota archaeon | reverse complement strand
GTTGGTTAAGACCCTGCCTTCTACGTTGTGGGGGGCAGGTGGAGGAGCTTTAACTGTATTGGAAAAAATGATAAATAATAAAATTGAGACAAGTAAAAATAAAATGAGCTTACTACTATTGCAGTTATAACCTATTTCTATTTTTCTCATCGTAACTCCACATAAAACGCAACTGAGCTTAAATCGGGACCTTTGTATCTTTTTAGCAATGATGGCACTCTTAACTCAAAATCATAAATTCCATATTTTCCAATTTCATTTCTCTTAATCTCTGTGATAAACACAATATCTTCACTTCCATTATACTGCCCATTTCCCTGTCCTGGAGCATCATCACTCCTGTCCCATAAAATTCCTGTAACGAAGTTTGTATTGTTGGTGCTGTTGGCTATTGATACATTGTAAATTGTAATAGCAAAAACAACAAAAGAAGTTATGTTTATAGGAACATAATTAGAAGTAAATGTTCTGTTTATTGAATCAGGGTAACTTGTAGTATTAATTGTAGTATCAAGCTCCTGCCAGTCATTGCTTGCATTACCGCCGCTTATGTTTATGCCTAAAGCAGTCAGATTTGTCCAAGTTATGCTGCTATCAGAATCAACGGCAAATATATTGCCAGATGTTGCTGCGCTCACATTCCAGCTGAAAACTGTCCTATTGCCAATGCTTTCCAGCAATAAATTGCCAGTTACATTTCCAGTGACAATATGCCATATCGGTATGCTGATATTTCTGCTTGCATTATTGTTTGTTTCATTTAATTCAGCAATAGCACTATTTGGGTCTGTTGTTACAAATATCTCATGCAAGCCAAGCGATGCTGTCCAAGTAATATTTATAGTTGTATTCTGGCCAGTGTCTAGTGTTGCAATTGTTCTATCAGTATCAATTTGAGTTCCTAGTATTGATGGATTACCATCATAAAACCTAACTAATATATTATTTGCAGCTATGCCTCCTTTATTAAATATTGTAGCATTTATTGTTATATTATTTCCTTCTACTGGCGCAGAGTTATTGAAAACAATATTAGTTGTATTTAATGTCAAATCTGGCTGATTTATTATAAAAGAAACAGTAATGCTTGTATTAGAATCATTTAAATCATCCAAGCATGTAACATTCCATGTATGGCTTCCATCAGCTAAGTTATTTATTAGAGTTACATTTGAATTGCCGCTAATCACAGTTATATTGCTGACATTGACAACCCCATCTAAAGTAACATTACAATTCAAAGTAGTGTTTAAACCAAACTGATCCGTTGGAGTAAAATTGAAGCTAATGTCGTTTTGATTAAATGTTTGCCCTTGGAAGGGTGTATT
>JBBSWR010000128.1:0-1250 GCA_038046185.1 Nanobdellota archaeon | reverse complement strand
AACTATGCAGAACTAGGCAGTTTTTGATTTTTAGTCAATTTCCATTCAAGTTACAGTCAAATTAATTCAGATGTACATAGAAAAGAGAAATGCACATAGTTAGATTATGGAAATTGCTCAAAAACAAGGTGGTCCATATACAAAAAATGAGCAAGATGAGAGAAGGAAAAAAGTGTATAACATGTATTTTGAGAAAGGATTTTCTGCGATAAAAATTGCAATTGAGTTAGAAGTTAATAGAAATACAATTAATCAAGATGTTAAATTTTTGCGTTCTGAATTAACCCAGAAAGATCAAATCAAGCCAGCAATTTGGTTGCTAGAGCAAAAAGAACATTTAGAACAACAAAAAGACAGATTGATAGAATTACTGGAAATTACTAAAGACTTTGAGCAGAGATTAAGAGTAGAGAAAATAATTTTAGATATAGAAGGTAAAATTACCAATCTCGTGATCAAAATAACAGGTTTTGATTACATATCATTTGAGTATGATCCAGGTCCGGAATTTGATGAAGACATTGCTCTAGTTGTAAAAGATTTGGTTTTAAATGAAAAGACAGAAAATCAAACATATTTGGAAAGGGACATTATTCTCAAGGCAAGCGAATTATTGAAGTGTGATTTTACTCATGCGAGAAAAATCTTTATCAGAATGAAAGATTTGGGATTATTTGAATTTAAAGCCAAGGATGGAATAGGCTACAATCTTGCAAGTTTTGGTATTTTAAATGAAATGATAACAAAAACACAACTAGATAAAAATAATAAAGAAATTAAACGATCCAACAAAGTAGATCCAGATTGGGGTGGATTAAGTAAAAAATTTATTGAAAAAGACAAACAAAGATAAGAATTTCGACATTTATCAATAGTACCGATAGAATATATTTCTTTAATTACAGCTTTTTATTTTTCATCGTTATACATAATCATTAAAATGGCATAATTTTTATTTATTTTTTGAAAATATGTCAGATATTTCATATAGAATTTAGATAGATATTTTATTGCAGGTATTAAATCTAAATCATTGGATCTGTCTACTATAGAAAAATACGATCTACAAAAAATGTACAAAGTTTATGATAAATGGCCAGAGATTGCACGAGAATCATTTGAATCTAACCAAGAACCTGTTGATTTTGATGATATTGATCATATAGTATTTACAGGAATGGGGGGCTCTGGTGCAATTGGAGACTTGTTTTCTTCAATATTATCAAAAAGTGATATTCATCTATCCGTGG
>JBBSWR010000127.1:0-1335 GCA_038046185.1 Nanobdellota archaeon | reverse complement strand
TTTGAGCACTACTCATACCACCAATCAGAGATTTGGTGGTATTCCGTTGTATAAACTTTTAAATAATCCCCGGATTAACTGCCCTTATGCGCTACATACGCCAGGAAATATTCGCTGAAATAGGAAAAAAAGGCCAGCAGAAATTAAGAAAAAGCGCTGTTGCGGTAATTGGGCTGGGCGCATTAGGCAGTGTTGCTGCCGAATTATTAACAAGAGCCGGAATTGGAAGATTGATTTTAATAGATAGGGATATTGTTGAACTGTCCAATTTGCAGAGGCAATCGCTGTACGATGAATCGGATATTGGAAAGCCAAAAGCAATAGCAGCAAAAGAAAAATTAAATAAGATTAATTCAGAAGTCAAAATTGATTATTTCATTGACGATTTAAATTATAATAATATTGAAAAAATAATTGAGATTAAAAATATTGATTTAATTCTTGACTGCACAGACAATCTCGAAACAAGATTCTTAATTAATGATTTTTCGGTTAAAAACAAGATTCCGTTCATCTATTCCTCTGCAGTCGGAAGCAAAGGATACGTTTTTAACGTTGTTCCGGAAAAGAATAATCCGTGCCTAAAATGTTTCCTGAAAGAAGCTGCGCAGCTGGATACATGCGAAACTACCGGAGTTCTGAACACAATAACTCATATAATCCCATCAGTTCAGGTTAATGAAGCTATCAAAATTTTATTGGATAAAGATTATGAAAAGAATTTATTGTTTTTTGATGTGTGGAAAAATGAATTAATGAAAATTAAAATAAATAAAAACAAAAACTGCGAGTGTTGTATTACCGGAAATTTTGAATATCTTTCAGGGAAAAAATCTTCCAAAACAATAAAAATGTGCGGGAATGGCATTTTCCAGATTAAAAATAAATCAATTGACAAAAAAGAGTTTGATAATCTAAAAAATAGATTGAAGAGGGTAGGGGAAGTGATTGATTTTGATTATTGCATTAATTTTAACAATGTTTTAACAATCTTTCAGGACGGAAGGGCTTTGATAAAAGCAAAGGATGAAAAGGAAGCAAAGTCTTCGTACTCAAAGTATGTAGGGAATTAGCACCTGCACTGCCTAATCACATTCTTAATTAAAGAAGCAGATTTCCTCAGCTGTTTTTTCTCAAGCGAATTCAAAGGCATCAAAATATGCTCCTTGATTCCGTTCCTGTTTACAATTGTCGGAACGCTCAGGCACACGTCACTGATGCCATGATAATTTGTCAGATACGAGGACAAAGCCAAAACTTCATTCTGGCCGGACAAAATGGATTTCACAATTTTTGTTATTCCCAGGCCAATCGCGTAATAAGTTGCGCCTTTTT
>JBBSWR010000126.1:0-4104 GCA_038046185.1 Nanobdellota archaeon | reverse complement strand
GCAGCCATAAGACGGCTTATTTCTGGCTGGTGCAGACAAGAGCAGGCGATGAGCCGGAAACCAAGTTCTTAAAATGCGAGAAATGCGGACATACTTGGAGAGATTATGATTAAAGGTATTGTCTTAAAACTGGTTCTAAAGCAACTCGTGTAACTACCTGAGGAAGATATCCGTTGGCACCCGCTTCAAGTGCCCTTCCTTGATGTTCTGGCCCTCCTGAAACCATAAGCACTGGTAGACTTGGATTGGTTTTTTTAATTTCTGTAAGAGAGGGTATGCCTTCTCCTTTTTTAGGATATCCTGCAGAATAATTTTCTGCTAAAAGTAAAAGATTAGGATTATAATCAGCAACAAAAGCAGCCACGTCCTGTGGTGTAGATTGACCAGTGACCAAAAGGATTTTTGTCTCGGGACCAAAACTTTGAACCATATCGCTAAGTGTGAGTGATAATTGCTCAATGGGATGAACAATAGCAACCTTACCATTTAATCTATTTTGTAGTGTCATTTTTTAAATTAATTAGTTCTTCTATATAAACCTTTCTATTTTTATCATTAAATAGTAGTAAATAGGTTATATAAACTATCTAGCAAATTTCATCTTTATGCCCAATAACATAAAATCAAATAAGTTCAAAGTCATAGTCAAGCCAAACTCAAAAGAAAACAGAATAATTGAGTTTAACAAGGAAAGCAATACTTACAAGATTCAGATTAAGGCAAAGCCGGAAGACAACAAAGCCAATATTGAATTAATCAAATTTCTTTCAAAATCACTGAAAAAGAAAGTGAGAATAGTTTCTGGATTTAGATCAAAGGAGAAAATTGTTGAGATTGCTGAGTGAACAACAAAGTATTTATAATAAGCCAAACAAATTATTAAAAAAAGAGGTTTAGACAATGCTTCAGTTATTCAAGCCAAAACAAAAGAACATAAATATTCTTCCGCCTCCTCCGCCTTTTCCTGCAATGGATCTTGAAGAAGAGCCGAAGGAAATATCCAAGCCCGCTGAATTCGACAAGCTAAAGCAGGATTTTTCCCAGGATGTAACAGAATTTCATGATTTACTGAAAGATTTGGATAAATCACATTTAAAAGATAAAAAGAGTTCTGCCAGGCAAAAGAAGCTTTCCAAAAAAGAGCTGAAAAAGCTCAGGAAACTGGAGCTGAAGCAAAAGAAAGAGTCCAAATCATTAAAGAAATCCGAAGAGAAGCACGTTGGGGACATTGATGATATCGAAAAGCTCTGGCTGCAGGACTTTGATGATTTCCAGGATCTGGGGATTGAAAATCTAGGGATTAGTGATGGTTTAAAAAAACCGAAAAAAGGAAAATATTCAAAAAAAGAAAATAAAATAGAATTTCCAGATACTCTTGATGAGCTTGATTTAGATTATGTAAAGCCATCAACTGAAACGAAAACGAGGCAAAGACCAAAAGAGATTGAAGATGCGGAAAAAGAAATACGGAGTGCGATAGAAAGCATAAAAAAGCAGGAAAAGCAGTCTTTTTTCAGCAGACTGTTCAGCACAAACTTCAAACCAAAGGATTATGAGCAGGACGCGAGAATTGAGATTAAGCAGAATGCATTTCAGGAAGATGATATTTCCAGAATACATAAGATTATAAGCGACGCAAGAGACGCCCTGATGAACTCCAGTCTTGAGGCTGCAAAAAGGAAGTACATTGAAGCAATGCAGGTCTACAATAAAATAACGCCGGAAGAAAAAGCGAAAGTCTACAATGATATTAAAAATTTGTATTCAGAGAGAAAAAACGCTGAAGAATTAAAAGTTTAGGATATTTCTTTTTCACAACTTTAATAAATCCTTAAGCAATCTCAGGATTATGGGAAACGGGCTTTTTATTGTTGTGGATGGCATTGACGGCTCCGGGAAGAGCGAGATAATTAAGATGCTGCATAATTATCTGTTTTCTAAAAATAAAAAATACAGGATATTGACAACAAGAGAGCCGACCAACGGCAAATATGGAAATCAAATAAGGGAAATGCTTAGAGATGAAAAAGACCCCCAAAGCAGCAGCAACAAATTAATGGAACTGTTTGTCAAAGACAGGGAAGAGCATTTAAAAAATACAATCGACCCATTTCTTAAAAATTCAAATGAAAATGAACTAAATATTGTTTTATGCGACAGGTATTACTATTCAACAATCGCTTTTCAGGGAGCGCAGGGTTTGGATGTGAATGAACTAATAAGCAAAAACAAAAATTTCAGAAAGCCCGATATAACTTTTATTCTCGATGTTGATCCAGAGCTTGCGCTTAAAAGGATTGAATACAGGGAAAAGGAAAAATTTGAAAAGCTTGAATTCATGAAAAAAATAAGAGCGAATTTCCTGAAACTGCCCAGCCTGCTGAAAGACAATATAAAAATAATAAACTCAAACAAAACCCTGAACGAAGTTTTTGAAGATATAAAGAAAGAAGCGGATAAAATGCTGTAATCAGTCTACCGGCTTTTCTTCATCAGTTTTCATTTCCAAACTTTCTTCTGCGGAAAAACTTGCGAGCTTTGTGTTTTTCTGTATTGTCTTATACCTTATCGGCTTGCTTGTATCTTTTGACATAAAATCACCCCTCCTTAATCCAACCCCGTGCTTCCAAATCCGCCTTCGTTTCGTGTTGTGGGGCCTAATTCATCCACTTCCTCGAAAACGGCCTCTTCAACCTTTGCGAAAACCATTTGAGCAATCTTTTTGCCTTTCTCTATTTTATATGCCTTATCGCCGAGATTAATCAAAGGAACTTTTATCTCGCCCCTGTAGCCTGAGTCTATTGTTCCTATGGAGTTTGCGTGGCTTATTCCGTGCTCAATCGCCAGGCCGCTTTTTGGCCTTACCTGGGCTTCGTATCCGTGAGGTATCTCAATCTTGATGCCAGTGCCAATTAATTTCCTTTCCATAGGCTTCAGCGTATAATCTTCGGCTGCATACAGATCCACGCCTGAGTCTCCCTTGTGGACATAATGCGGAGTTTTGACGTCAGCGATTTTTTTGATTTTTATTGTAATCATTCTAACCCCAAAGAAAACAAGTTTATTTAAAATAAGGTAATATTTAAAGTAATCGTATTTTTAAAATATAGATTTAGGAAGTATATTCTTGGTAATCTAGTTTGATTATTCTTTCTGCCTGAAAGAGAAGATAGAACTCAAGTTATGCTCAAGAATTTTGCCGCTTAAAGCGTCGATTTTTATGTTCAGAGTATTAAAAGCTTCGGTAACATAAGTTATGTTCCATATATTGCCAAGCTCTGCCAGGTTTTGGAGTATTGCTATTGTCTTTATGCTCCTGTCCTTTGGAAAATTCTTTTGCTGGAATTCATTTGCCTTTTGCATTACGCTGTCAAATGACAGCTTAATTTTTTCAATATCAACTTTATTTATCTTGGTTTCCTCACGCTTGAACACATCCTCTTCATGCCGCACGTTGACATTGCCGCCGGCTATGACAAAAGTGGTTATTTTATCGTTCTTTGGATTGTAAAAACCAAACTGCCACTCATCTTCCTGCATTTCCTGGGGAATTTTGAAAGCATATGAGAAGTAAGTGCCTTTGCTCTTATGCTGCCATTTTTTGAAATCCTTATTGTCTTCCAGTTTCTCCAATGCGGGCTTTACATCCATAATCATGCCGGAAAACTTAAAATTTATATATATTTGGGTTTTAGCCGGAAGCATGATAACCGCAGATGTTAAATTAATGCTGAAGAAACAACAGTATGAAGTTGTCGGCAGCCATTCCAGAGTCAAGACCTGCCTCTGGACTAAAAGCGATTTAAGGGGAGAAGGCGGCTGCTATAAAAATAAGTTTTATGGAATCAAAAGCCACCAGTGCGTGCAGATGACTCCGACTTTTGTGTGCAACAACGCATGCGTGTTCTGCTGGAGGGATTTAAGATACCATACGCAGCCGGCAATGGAAGGCGGAATTGACGAGCCCAAAGATATTGTTGAAGGCTCGATAGAAGCGCAGAGAAAACTTCTTTCTGGCTTCGGCGGAAATGAAAAGACAACCGATGAAAAATTTGAACGGGCTATGAACCCCCAGCATGTTGCAATCTCTCTTGACGGCGAGCC
>JBBSWR010000125.1:0-2313 GCA_038046185.1 Nanobdellota archaeon | reverse complement strand
TACCTTTAAAGAATCATCTTTAGAACTATTTTTTGGTCATATTAATTTATAATATTCTGGCTTATCAGATGATTGTAAAATGAAATAATAACAATCTCTTCTTCTATGTCAATTGTATACCTTATTATGTCCTCTGCGTAATTTAGTATAACCTTATCTTTAATCCCGGAAATCAGGCTGTTGATGCGCTTTATTTTTTCCGATGATAGCTTCTCAAAAACATTCTTTTTATTTCCTATGATTGCAGTTGCGCATATATCCATTTCCTCCTTGATGCCTAGAAGAATTTCTTTGCTGTGCTCAAATTTGCCTTTGCTGCTGTTCAAGTGCTCTGATATGTGGTTGATATTATCCGCAATATTTTCAAGTTTTTTTCCAATTAGGAAATATGATGTGATAAGTGAAGAATAATTTATGTTGGATGACTGCAGTATTCCTGCATCTGTCAGTGATAAGGATATTATTTTGGATATCAGATGGTACAGCCTGTCAATTTCATTTTCATTTATCCTGATTTCTTCTATGCTAAATTCTCCAAGCAGGCTTGTGATTGAGGATTCTATGATTAGTATTATCCGGTATATAACCTGCAAAATGTCTATCTTGGACTTGTCAAGGAATACTTTTATTTTTATGTTATTTTTATCCTCGTAAGTTATTTCTGTTCCGCTCATATTGGCCAAAGTTTTCCTGATTTTTATTTCCGCATCCTTGGAAATGCCTTTTTTTGAGAACAGGTTAATATTTTCTATTCCAAGATAATAAACAGAAAACAGGATTTGGTCAATATTATTTAAGTAATCATCGATATTGAGGTTTATCTCGTTTGATTTCTTTGTGGCAATATGGTGCGGCGTAATAATCAAGCTTCGGTCGTTTGCCTCATACAGCATAAGCTCATTTTTTTCTTTCAGATTATGCCTTTTTACCCAATCCTTTGGAAGGGATATAGAATAAGTTGTTCCTGCAATAAGCTGTATCTTCCTTGTTTCCATAAATGTCTAAAATCTGTCCCTATATATAAATATTTCTAACTATATAGTTTATGTAGGATAACTATATAACCTAACTTATTCTTAATGAGCGATGGTGATAAAATGAAAGAAAATGAATGGATTGATACCCTGGAAATAATTAGCGATGACCAGATGAATGATTTTAAAGAGAAATAAAATGAGCCAGATGTTGTCAGCCAAGGTAAAGGAAATAGAAGAATTGCTTATTCTTATGCACGAGCCGGCATCCCTTGACGCTTTAGTACGGGTGGGCCAAGGTGAAAAACCGCTTTCTGATTTGATTCCGGGAGAAGATGGCAGAAAAATAGTTAATGATATTCATGAGCAATCCTTATATCGCGCTTTGTCGGAATATTTGTCGCAACTCCCTGAAATGCAAAGAAAGGTTGTAAAGTTGATTCATATGGGTGAAAAAACTAGGCATGAAGTTGCTGAAATTTTAGGCATTGAATCGCATAGGGTAACAGACATAGATTCAAAAGCATTAAGAAATCTGAGGTTAAAGATGAGACACGATCCCAGATTTTCTGATTATGCGGCACGCAGTTATTACCATAAACTGTGAAAAATTATATTTTGCTTAAAAAACAACCTTAACCGTTCTCATCCACCAACTCATCCTCTTTATCCAGCAGCTTGTTTTTCTGGTCTTTTTTCTCCCTGAATGTCCGCGGAACATAAACTTTTTCTCTGGTTATTGGGTTTTCCCCGGTGTAATAGGCTGCTGTTGATAATGTTCCCGGAGTCGGCGTAAAAACCTGCGTCAAATTCACAAAAAGGCCGTTGTCTTTGCAGAATTTTTTTGTATCTTCCATATCTTTCATTGTGCTTCCGGGGTGTGCTGCGATGAAATACGGAACTAAATTTTTGTTTGTTCCCTGTTCTTTATTTACTTTTTTATATTCTTCAAGGAATTCTTTGAACGCTGAAGCTGTTGCCTTGTTCATCTGCTTCAAAACAGTGTCGCTTAAATGTTCCGGCGCAATCTTTAATCGCGTTACAAACTGCATTATTTTTCTGAACAGTTTTTTCTGGCCGAGAATTATATCATGCCTTATTGCGCTTCTTAATTCAAGCGAAGTATCTTTGTATTTTTGGTTTAATTTTTCCACTTCTTCTAATAAAGGATACAAATCATCACTCAAAACCCTGAACTGGCATCCAACACACTGCTGGTCGCAATAATCTTTTTTATCATAGACTGTGATATTTTTTTCTATAATTGGGGAATAGATTTCAGATTCGTATTTGTATAACGCGCATCTTGAGCCGTACATGTTTAAAGTCGGCAAAGTCA
>JBBSWR010000124.1:0-5584 GCA_038046185.1 Nanobdellota archaeon | reverse complement strand
GTTTTATTGTTTTATTTTAAAGTATAATATCGTCGATGAATATTATACATCATATGTAGAACAACCTCTTACGAAGCGTTCCATGAGAGACTTGTATCAATCTCCATATTTAAAGCTTTTGGTATTATCACATACTTAAATATATATTTTTCAGTATATATATCCTCATTTTTATATATGAAAATAATTGGTTGGCGACTTGGTTTATAATACTTTCGGCTTATTTTCTTATATAATGGTATGATTTTATACTTAATTTCGAAGAAGTACACTAGCCCTTGGCCATTTTTGAATTAGCCCCTACTGTCAACCAATTAACCAAATAGCCCCCCAAAGAAAACTATTATATAATACATCAAAAACCAACACCCCATGCCACAAACAATCTCATTATGCATGATAACTAAGAATGAAGAGAAATACTTAGAGCAATGCCTTAATTCTGTTAAAGAAATTGTCGATGAAATCATAATTGTCGACACCGGCAGCAGTGATAAAACAAAAGAAATTGCCAAGAAGTTCAAAGCAAAGATATTTGATTTTAAATGGGGTGATGATTTTTCTGAAGCGAGAAATGAAAGCTTAAAGCACGCAACCAAAGATTGGATTTTAGTTTTAGATGCTGACGAGATTATTGATAAAGATGATTTAAACAAAATAAAAGAGATTGTTCAAGATAAAGAAAATGATGCTTTTCAGTTCCTGCAAAAAAATTATACGAATGATACTTCCGTTGCCGGTTTTGTCAATGAATCTCATAAAAAAGACAATAAAGCTTACGCAGGCTGGTATGGCTCATTTATTGTCAGATTATTCAAAAATAATAAGAATTACAAATTCGAAGGAACAGTTCATGAATTAACTGAGCATTCAGTTGAATCAAAAAACGGAAAGATAGCACTTGCCAACGTTTCTTTGCATCATTACGGAAACAGCAATCCCGAAGTTGTCAAAAAGAAAAGGCAATTTTACCTGGAGCTGTGTAAAAGAAAAGTTCAAAAAAATAAAGATGCTCAATCCAATTGTGAATTAGGCATTTTGTATAAGGAAAACAAGGATTTTGGAAATGCGGTTAAATCATTTCAAAAAGCAGTTGAATTAGATTCAAAACATAGATTAGCTTTATTTGAGCTCGGAGTCATAAACGAGCAGCAAAAAAATTATGATGATGCCATAAAATACTACACGGAATCGCTAAGGGTTAAGAATGACAGCGAAGCATACCAAAACCTGGGTGTCTGTTATATGAAAAAAGAAGATTATAAGAAAGCATATTCAAATTTTACAAAAGCTATGATGCTGAATCCCAACAAGTACACTATATATAATAACCTTGGGGCAGTTCTTGAAAAAATCGGAAACTATGATTCTGCCATTCAAATGCTTGGAATAGGCGTAAAATTAAATCCTAACAATGTCATAGGATTTTATAATCTTGGAATTGCTTTGGATAAGAAAGGTGATTTAGTCAGTGCAATTAAAATTTATGAGAAAGCAGTTGAATTGAAGCACGCAAAATCAGATGAAATAAAAAAAAGAATTTCTCAGATAAAAGAGTTCATCAAGAAAAACCCTAAGCATAGATATAGTTTTAATGTGGGCGGTTAGATTAGATTGTGCCTTCGCTGCATAAAATCGTAAACTGTATTTGAAGCCCTCCTTATCACATTCCCCTTTGAATTAATCCAGGAGGAATAATTTGAAGCTCTCCTTCCTTTTTCTATGATTCCTACAAGAGTGTAAGCATAAGCTTTGCCGTCTTTTCCCTTAGCATACAGTATCGCCATGTCTCCGCATAATCTGGCAGTACTTCCTGTTTTATTGATTACTCCCGTACCGGAAGGAACTTCTACCGCCCCGGTATAAACTCGGTCTCTGCCCGGCAGCCCCATCAAGCGCCTAATTTCTGCAGAGCCAGGCAAATCCCCATTAAATAAAGCATATAAAAATCTGCCATAATCATGCGCTGAAGCCTTATTCCTGTAAGTAGCCCCGCCTCTTGGAATGCTTTCCACTATTGAAGTTTGTTGGAATATATCTCCATATTTTGTTTTGAGAATTTTTTGGAGAGCTCTCGGGCCGCCGATTCTGGCTATCAGCCTATTAGTCGCAGCATTATTGCTCTTTTGTATCATTCTCCCCATATCTTTTTGTATTTCCCTTGTATAGCTAAGCTTCCTCTCTCTTACTAAATATTGTATTCCAAGGGCTACAAATGGTTTCATCATGCTAGCACACTGCATCGGTGCATCCTCATTAACAGAAACCAGTTTATCTCCGGTCGTAAAATCATACACAGACCACGCAGTTCTTTCGTCGGAAGCCAGCCTTCCGTTTTTTCTTTCCTTTTCCATCTGGCTTTCAATTCTGCTTTCAAGATTAGAAGTTGGTTGTGGAACTTCCCTAGGTGGAGCTGGTTTTCTTCCAGGAATTGGTTTTGGTTTTTTTTCTGGAGGGGATTCTGGCTTTCTTTTCGGGGGTTTTACTGTATTACCGGGGCTTCCCTCAACATCTTCATTCGCTTTGCTTGAACTGCCATAAACTACTTCATTATTTTGCTCTCTTGTATAAGAAGCAAAAATTCCAGTGCTCCTTAAGATTCTTGTATGCCTTTCAGCCACTTCCCTGGTTGAATCAATATCCCCCCTTCTCCTGTAAACCAAAACATAATTGTCAGAGTCTGTTTCTTCTATGAATAAATTTTTTCCTACTTCTGGACCAAGCCTTGCTTGCACTAGGGAGTATCTCCGTTTAAGTTCATTTAAATTTGGACCCAATCCATAGCTAACATTAAACAGTGCGTTATATCCTTCATCGCGAATTGTCACAGCACCATCATCAAAATCATTGGCCCTTAGTATTCCATCGTGCACAGCAGCTACTCTTCTAGAAGAAATAAAATCTCCATTTCTGTCATAGATAAGTCCAAAAAGTTTGCCCCTTCTTACAACTCTTAGATCTCTTTCAACACTAGGGCCAAGCAGTTCACCAACCAATCCCTTGTAATCCAAAACCACATCAATATCACTATCCCATAAATAAGAAATATCCCATCTTTGTGAATTTGTTTGCTGAGTTCCGACCTGGGCAAATGCTTCAAGCAACACGGCAGGCTCTAGAATAGCAGAAGATGCAAGCGCAGCGCCCAATCTAAGAAAATCACGCCTAGACTGATTTAGTGTTACTATGGACTCTAATTCTTTCCCCATTTTAGCATCTTAAACTTAATTGCTGAAATACTAAAGAAGAGTATATAAAGATTTCTATTTTAACTACTATAAAGAGACAATTAGAATCTAGGGTTCACCCATTAATTATCTTATAAAAAGTATCAAATATAGAAGTGTCCGTAACCGCCAGATTATAATCTATTCCCAATTTATTGCAGACTTCCTCTATTCCAGCGCAGTGAGCATCAAGCTGCTGCTGGTATTCCATCCTCATCCGAGGGCTGACAAATGTTCTTAGCATTCCTCCTGTTTCGCTGTCTTTAAGCTTCATGTCGCCTTCCATTTTCAAATCCTTTTCAGCCCTGTCAAGAACCTGAATTATTTTTATTTCGTGGTCGCCGAGCATGTAGAATGCTTCCCTTATTTCTTCGATATTGACGAGAAAATCTGACACAACTACAAGCATTGATTTGCTGCCGATGACCTTTTTGTACTGCCTCAAAGTATCTGCCAGCTTCGAAAATCCTTTCGGCTTTACCGAGTTCAGGTGCTGAACCATTGCAGCAAGCTGCGACAGCCCCCTCTTCGGCTGGAAGATCTCAAGCGTGTCGGCAAACGTCGAGAACATGAATTTTTCATTCTCGCGCATGGCAAGATATCCGAATCCGACTCCAATCATTGACGCGTAGTCAAACTTGCTTACCGGCTTGCCGAAATCCATTGAAGCGCTTCTGTCAATTATTATATGCACCGTAAGATTTTTTTCCTCTTCATGAACTTTCAGGTAAAAATTATCTGTACGAGCATAAACTTTCCAGTCAATTAATCTGATGTCATCCCCTGGCGCGTAAATTCTGTAATCCTTAAAAGTCAGGCCGTGCCCTCCCATCGCGGACTTGCGTGCGCCGCTGATTGTGGAAGTAACTCTCTTGTTGATTACAAGATTGAATCTCGTCAATTGGTCCAAAAATTGAGTGTTTATCATTTTAATTTCCTGATATTGATTGCCTGAACGCGCCTACAAGCGCCGAGCAAATGCTTATCGATAAAAATACAAGTGCCAAAGCCAAAACACTGCCGGGAGCAATTTCAAAAGCAAAAGTTTCTGCTATAACATAGGGGCTGTTTGTAAACCTTAAGGTAACAATTACTATCGCAAAAGAGGCTATAAAAGTTGTAATAGAATAAATTAGGCTGCCGAGGATTCCCTGCAATATTTTTTTGATTTCCACCACTTTTGATATTCTATAGCCTATCCTAAATGGGAATATAAATAACATGATTACGAGCAATATGATTGATACCAACCACAAAAGAGTTCCGTTTTGCCGTGTATTCCAATAGGTCATTATGCCCCAAAAATAAGAAAACCTAAAGGTAAGGGCCAAAGCGCTAATCAGTGCGTACATGGCCGGGGCCGTTAAGATACTGTACCAATCATAATCTTGATTCATTTTGTCATTTTACCTTATCCAAAATCGCCTTGATTGCATCGTCGACTGACATCCCCTTTCTCTCGGCTTCAAAGTTTAGCACTATCCTGTGCCTCAAAATAGGGTAGGCCAAAAAATTCAGGTCATCATTGCTCACGTGGTTTCTTCCCTGTATCAGCGCCCTTGCTTTTGACGCCAAGATCAGCCCGATTGATGCTCTCGGAGACGCGCCGTATTGTATAATCTCCTTATTTGAACGGGTCGCGTGTATTATTTTTACCGCCCTTTGCTTTATATCATTCGCAATCGGAACCTGCCTTGTCAGCCCCTGCAAAGTCAGCAAATGATTTTTGTTCAGCATTACTTTTAGCCTGCGGTCCTTGGCTTCCGCCGCATACAGGTCAACTATTTCAATTTCCTGGTCAAATGTCGGGTAAGCAACTTTTATTTTCAGCAAGAATCTGTCAGCCTGCGCTTCAGGAAGGGGATAAGTTCCTTCCTGCTCAATCGGGTTCTGCGTTGCAAGAACAAAAAACGGTGCGTCAAGCTTGTAAGTGTTTGTTCCGACGGTGACCTGCTTTTCCTGCATTGCCTCGAGCAGCGCTGACTGTGTTTTTGGCGTCGCGCGGTTGATTTCATCAGCAAGAACAATATTTGCGAATATCGGGCCTGGCTGGAATTTAAACTGCCTCTTCCCTCCTGACTCCTCTATTATATAAGTCCCTGTTATATCCGACGGCATCAGATCAGGAGTATTCTGGATTCTCGAGAATTTCAAATCCATCAGCTCTGCAAGCGTCCTGACAGTCAAAGTCTTTGCCAGTCCGGGATAGCCTTCAAGCAAAGCGTTTGCATCGCACAAAATGGACACCAGAATCTGCTCGACAACATCCTGCTGGCCTATAATAACCTTGCCAAGCTCTTTCTGCAGCTCGTCAAAAACCTGCTTGTAATTTTTCATTTATAATTCACCTCAATATT
>JBBSWR010000123.1:0-2641 GCA_038046185.1 Nanobdellota archaeon | reverse complement strand
ATGAAATGATAAAGTTTTTAAATGAGGCGTTTCCTGACGGCTCTTTCCTGAATGCAGTGCAGAATGACATAATAATAGAATGGGCAAATAAAATAATTGTTGGATTAATAAAGAAAAAGATGATAAGGCCGGCAGTGAATTATCCCTACGATTTGCTGCTGAAAAGAATTTACGGCGCTGAAAAAATAGACTTCACGGATTTTTTGGCTGAAATAGGGCACACGACTGCAGAAGAAATGGAAAATTTAATAAACAGATTTGACAGCAACTCGGATGCAAAAGACAAAATAAGGCAGTATACCTGACTTTTCCTAATATCACGATGATTTCATCACAAGAAATGAGGATTTTAGAGGCAGAAAGCGAAATACCGCGCAGCATTCTAATGGAAAATGCAGGCAAGGCAGTCTACCAGATTCTAAAGCGGAGAATGGATTTCAAAGACAAAAAAATTCTTGTCATCTGCTATCATGGAAACAACGGCGGAGACGGGCTAGTGGCAGCAAGATACTTAAGCGATGAGGCGGAAACCGATTTATTGTTTATAGGCGATGAAAACAAGATGAAGAAAGAAGCGCTTGCAAATTTCAAGAAAATCGAGCACAACGGCAGGATACAGATGCTTGCCGATGACGAAGTTAATTTTGATGAATATGACATTATTGTTGATGCAATTCTCGGCATAGGGATAAAAGGAAGGCTGAACAGGGAAATTTCAGCTATAATTGACGATGTAAACAATTCAAAGGCCTACAAGGTTTCTGTTGACATTCCGACCGGAATAGACCCTGACACAGGGGATATTGTGGATAAGTGCATCAACGCCGATTTGATTGTAACATTTCACGACATGAAGAAAGGCATTGAGAATTTTGAGGACATAGTTGTTGTTGCCGACATCGGGCTGCCGAAATAGGCAAAGTTTATATTTCCGGATTTCTTTAAAGCATTAAGAAGGCAAAATGGAATTCATAACAAAAAAAGACATTAATCTGCCTAAAAGAAGGGTCTCCAGCCACAAAGGCGACAACGGTTTGGTTCTGGCTGTCGGTGGCTCAAAAGATTTTGTTGGCGCCATAACTCTTGCGGGGCTGGCTGCATTGAGAAGCGGCTGCGATCTGGTGAAAATAATTGCCCCGGAAAAAGCTGCATGGGCCATCAATGCTTATTCTCCGGATTTGATGACGATGAAAATGAAAGGCGATTATGTTGATTCAAAATATTTCAATATTGTAAAGAAAGAAATGGCAAAATATGATGTCCTGCTGATTGGAAACGGAATTGGATTAAAAGACGAATCAAAAAAGGCCTGCAGAGGAATAATAAGAGAAATAAAAAAATTAAAAGTAATTGACGCTGACGCAATCAAATCAATCTCAATGAATGGCTGTGGAAATTCAATAATTACGCCGCATTCAAGGGAATTGGAGTATTTCCTAGTTAATTCTAAAATAAACAAATCAATAATAAATAAAATTAATAATGAAAAAAATATTACTAAAAAATCAGAATTAATAAAAAAATTAACTCAGAAATTCCTCAATCAGAATAATGTTATTTTATTGAAAGGAAAAATTGACGCAATAATTTCAAAAGACAAAGTTTTCTTTGTAAAAGGCGGCAATCCAGGAATGACAAGAGGCGGAACAGGAGATGTTTTGGCTGGATTATGCGCTGGATTTCTAGCACAGTCCAATAATGTGCTGCAAAGTTCAATCAATGCATCTTATTTTAATAAAAAAATTGGTGATGTTCTGTTGAAAAAGAAAGGGGGATTCACTTATCTTGCGAGTGATATGGCTGAGGAAATAAAAAGAATAAAATTAAGATATGATTTATAATCTTAAGTTCGGGGTGTACCTTTTTCCAATTTCGTAATGTGGTCTGGTTTCTATTTCTTCGGCGAGATTCATCAATTGAATGATGCCCTGATTAGGAACTAGTCTCAGCCTAACCATTTCATTGAGTTCAGCACCAAATACAGAAAATCTTCTATCTATTATAAAATTTCTTAGTATTGCTAAATCTGTCGGATTTGCTCTCTTTCCGCTAGCCATATAAATGCCGAGACTTGAAGTATTAGAACCAACTTTTGTAAGTTCGTCAGTGTATTGCGCAAATATCTCTGCCAAAGAAATTCTATCTGGATTGTCTGATGACCTGTTATAATATTTTCCATGCATTGCATCATTCATTGATAAGACTGGAATTCCACCCCCTACTGTTGGCGGGCTATGTACAATTAAATGAGGTGAATTGGGATTGCTATTAAACGCCACTATTCCTGTACAAAGGGCAAGGCATAGTTCAACACTTTCTTCAAGAGAGCGCGACACTATTTGCCAATCACATTCTTTGATTTTCGTTACTTGGGTGGTTTCTTGCACCCTACAAAGAAATTAACATTAATTTAAAAACCTATTCCTGAGTATACTCATTTCCCATAGCCAAACATATTTCAGCTTTTTTCAGCTCTTTTCCGAGATAAGCTGCGTGCTCCAGCTTGTTGAACCAGCTCTTTTTGTGCTTCTCGCTGTAATTGAATATTGTTGTGTATAAATCCTGCGCTCTTGTCCCCCGGAATTCTTTCAAGATTTTGTGATTATAATCGCATATTCCAACGCCTATCTCATGGGTGTCG
>JBBSWR010000122.1:0-4750 GCA_038046185.1 Nanobdellota archaeon | reverse complement strand
AGGACAATCGTCAAGGGGCACACTCAAACAAATAATAGGATTTGGGGCGTAAAGAGAGAATTCTTTCGATAAATTTCATTTCTTTATCGGAAAAAATATATAGTTATGGCTTGATGGCTATATGTAATGTACAAATTTATTATTAAAGGAGTTGTTCAGGGTGTTGGCTTTAGGCCTTATATTTACAATGCCTGCATAAGAGCAAAATTGAAAGGATATATCCTAAATGCCGGAGATAGTGTTGTTGTAGAAGTTGATAACAAAGAACTGTTCGTTGAAATTCTTAATAAAATACCCCCTCTCGCAAGGATTGATTCTTATGAAATTGGGCAGACTTCCAATCAGTATGATGACTTCACTATAAAGGAAAGTGCAGGGCAAGGATTTGCAGAGATTCCTCCTGACTTATTTTTGTGTGAGGATTGCCAAAGGGAGCTGCATGACAGAAAGAATAGGCGGTACAACTATTATTTTATTACCTGCACAAACTGCGGGCCGCGTTTTTCCATTTCCAAGAAGAGTCCCTATGACAGGAAGACGATAACTATGGATGTATTTGACATGTGTCAGGAATGTAACCATGAGTATTTCAATCCGAAAGACAGAAGATACCATGCACAGACCATTGCCTGCCATAAATGTGGTCCAAGATTAAAACTGATTGTTAATGGAAAGAAGATAGAAGAATCATCTGAACAAGATCTGATTAGGAAAACAGCAGAATTAATCAGAAATAATAATGTAATTGCCATCAAAGGTGTCGGTGGATTTCATCTGGCATGCAATATAAGATTAGAATCAATCGAGAAATTGAGAGAGATTACTGGAAGGGATACTAAGCCTTTTGCCATCTTATGCAAAGATGTAGATATGGCTAAAAGAGTAGCTCACATCTCTGACAGAGAGAAGAAAGTTTTATTATCTATACAGCGT
Organism: Nanobdellota archaeon; assembly: GCA_038046185.1. Classification (GTDB taxonomy): domain Archaea; phylum Nanobdellota; class Nanobdellia; order Woesearchaeales; family GW2011-AR4. Next base: position 3,817 of record JBBSWR010000122.1, on the reverse strand, counting down.
CCGATAGTAATACTTAGGAAAAAATCACCTTTATATGAGGTATGCGAGCTAGATACTGTGGGGATTATGCTTCCTTATACAGCACTCCATTATCTTCTCTTTGATTTTATTGACGAGCCGATAGTCATGACTTCTTCAAACATTTCTGACGAGCCTATAACCACAAGTGATAATGAGCAGATAGTGTCAAATCTGCTGACCCATGATAGGCAAATTGAAAATCCTATCGATGATTCACTTGTAAAGGTCATCGAAGAGAAAGTCTTTCAATTACGAAGGAGCAGAGGGTTTGTTCCAAAATCCATCCAAGTACATTCCTCTTGCAAGAAACAGATTCTGGCCTTAGGAGCTGAATTAAGTAATGCTTTCAGCATTTATAAAGATGGAAAAATTATTCCATCACAGTATATGGGAACTACGTCAAACATCAACACATTCACCCATTACAAAAAAACGATGCATAAATTTCTGCATTACATCGACTGCAAGCCAGATATTATCCTAGTAGATATGCATCCAGAATATAACACTTCACGTTATGGTGAAGAGCTTTCAGAATCGTTGCATGTACCTCTTGTAAGAATACAGCATCATAAAGCACACGCTTATTCTGTTGCTGCTGAGAAAGACATTAAAGACTTTGTCGGAATTGTATGCGATGGCTTAGGCTATGGCGAGGATGGGAGGATATGGGGTGGAGAGATATTTCATAACAATAAACGTGTGGGCCATCTTGAGGAACAGTATCAGCTCGGAGGGGATTCTGCAGCGATCTACCCTGCAAAAATGCTCTTTTCAATCCTTTCAAAATTTTTATCCCTTGAAGATTGCAGAAAATATCTTAGAGACTACTTTACTGAAGAGCAATTGCATATACTTAAAAAGCAACTTGATGAAAGATTCAATTGCCCCTTGACGACTAGCAGTGGTAGGATACTGGATGCCGCATCTTTCTTATTGGGTTTTTGCGATGAACGAACATATGAGGGCAGGCCAGCAATGCTGTTAGAGGCGAATTCAACAATCCCTTATGCATTTGATCCAATTATTGAGAATAATATTCTGCTGACAACACCTTTATTCCAATATCTGGTAGATAATCTTGATAAAGATAAGAGAAGGCTCGCAGCGACTGTCCAGATGTATCTTGCTCAAGGTTTATATAACATTGCTTCCAAATTTGGAAAGCCAATTGTATTTAGTGGCGGTTGTGCATATAATAAAATAATGTCTTCATTCATGATTAAAAGAGGTGTTCATACTAATGAGAAAGTGCCAAGTGGGGATGGGGGAATAAGCTTTGGACAGATAGGTTACTATCTAGCAAATCCGAGGGACAATGTTTCCTGAGGGCATGCTTAGAATTTTCTTTCCGAATTTTGTCTGGACAACCACATCTTTGCCTTCTTTTACTTCTCCAATTGTTGTTGCCATAGGATTGAATTTCTTTAATTCTTCAAGAACTTTTTTTTCATGTTCTGGAGAGCAAATGCATAAGAACCTCCCTTCACAAGCTAAGGAATAAACTTCTATCCCTAGAATCTCAGTTAATGCCCGAACTTCATTCATTAATGGTACCTGCTCTTCATAAATTATGAATTGCATCTTCTCTTTTTCTGCAATCTCATTCAAAACAGCTGCAAGCCCGCCCCTTGTAATATCTTTTGCCTGTTTGATTAGATTCTTAATGGTGTTAATCTCTTCCCATAGGGGCCTACTATCGGTTTCAATTGAAGTTTCAAGCTCAAACCGTTTTGCAAGAAGTGCTGTTCCATGCTCGCCTACACCTCCTGAAACAATAATCTTATCCCCCGCACGCAATGGCTTGTCAAGGATAAAGTCTGCCATGCCCACGCCGCTAGTATTAATTATTATCTTATCAACTGAGCCTTTTTCCATTACTTTTGTATCTCCTGTAACTACCGGAATGCCAGTCACTTTTGAAAGCTCCCCAATGGTTTTAATGATAGTAAGTAAATCATCTTTAGAAAAACCCTCTTCAATTATCAATCCTAATGAGATTCCCAGGGGCTTTGCCCCCATCACGCTAAGGTCATTGACCGTGCCGCAAAATGCGATCTTACCAATATTTCCTCCAGGAAAGAAGAGTGGAGTAACAACATACGAGTCAGTAGTAAAAAGCAGATTTTTGTCATTAATGGTTAGACTTGCAGAATCTTCATCTGTATGTTTCCATTTTCCTTGGTTCAAATAGCCCGCAATCTCGGAGATTAGTCTGTGCATCTCCTTGCCCCCGGAACCCTCACTTAGCTTTACTACATCTGGATTAACCTTTTCATTCATAGGCGGGCATTCTCCGGTTGGACACTCTTTTTTATTATTCATCTTCTCACTCAGAAAGACTTTTTCCGTATTTTAAAGCAATTGCACATGCCCCCTCTGATTCACTGACCATGCAGGCTCCCTGCGGGTTCTCAGGAGTGCAAACATTACCAAATAGTTTACAATTTTTTGGTTCAATCAAGCCCCTGACTATTTCACCGCACCTACATTCTGTATTTTCTTTGCTCTTAACATTCTTAAGTATATCCTTATAGATAATTCTTGCATCAAGAGCAGGATTTTTTGGAGCAAGGCCAGAGTTGGGAATTATGCCCATGCCTCTCCATTCTGAATCAACAACATTCATTGTTTCATCAATAATTTTTCTTGCTATGAGATTACCCTTAGGAAAGACAACCTCCGGATATTCATTCACTACTTTAATTTCTTTATTTTTTATCAAGGTAAGTAATATATACATTGCCTTAATGAGCTGTTCTGGTTTAAATCCGGAAATGACCTGGGGTGCAAGTATATCAAGCTCAGACCAGATGTCTTCCCCAATAATCGTTGATACGTGTCCGGGATCGATGAAGCCATCAATATTCATTTCTTTAACGAGTATCCTCATTGCAGGAGGTATAAGCTTATGAGCACAAAACACTCTTATTCCGTTTTGCAGAAGTCTTGCAGTCATTGGAGTTGTTGTCTCAAATCCAACTGCAAAAAACACTCTGTCTTTCTCATCTACTATCTGGTCAGCAGAGTATATCATCTTCACATCCGCTCCCTGTGCCTGGGCATCCTTAAGGCTCATCTTAGTTCCCGGAACATTAATCATATCCCCATACGTTGCTACTTTTACCCCTTGCAAAGCCAACTCGATCATACAATCTATATCATATTGGGAAGTAACACAGACAGGGCAGCCAGGACCAGAAATAAGCTTGATATTGCGAGGCAGTATCTCTCTGATGCCATACTTCATGATAGTGTTCGTATGCCCACCACAGACTTCCATGATACGGACTTCTTCCATTTCTTTTGCAATGTCATTTATTTTCTGGATAAATTCATTCATTATTTGCCCTCAATTCCTGTTTCATCGCCTCTTTATCCATTTCAGACAGAAGACGGTATGTTTCTCTTGCAGTTACCTCATCGACTTTTTGGATTGCAAAACCAACATGGACTAATACATAATCATTAAGATTGCATTTATCTATGAGGGAAATGTCTACTTTTCTTTTTAGACCGCCAAAATCTACAGTAGCTTTCTTTCCAGATATCATAACAACTTTCCCGGGTATTGCAAGGCACATAATAAACTTTAAACAATTCTAGTATTTATAAACTCTTATTCTTCCAAGCCCAAAATTCGATAAATAAGTGCATAAGGCATGAAGTACTTTCTTGAGTGTGCCCCCTTCCGTTGTTTATAATTTTAGTCCGTGTGTGCCCCATAGTCATAATTGGTTTTAATCTACGTTAAATCCCCCGAACTCGGATTTTTCCTCGAGCCGAGCTTCGAGGC
>JBBSWR010000121.1:0-1499 GCA_038046185.1 Nanobdellota archaeon | reverse complement strand
TTTATTCATATTTATTCAAAGAGAGAGAGGCTAATTCTTGTCATGAAATACTTGTTAAATTCTTCCTTTGCGCTACTCAACAAGCCTTCTTGAAGATATTCACGAACTAGTGGATAAATTTCGTATCTAATTCTTTTTTTCATTTCATCATCAGAGGCTGCCAAAAAATATCCTTGACCAGGCTGAAGAGATAGCTCATTTGATTTTGCGTACCAATCAAATATTCTATGGATTTCGTTAAAGTCTTCTGGATAAAATTGATCTGATGAAATCATTCGGGGAATAAGGGTGTACCATGCAAATCTCCGTCGTAAGGCAAAATCCACAACAGCCAAGCTTCTATCTGCTGTATTCATTGTAGCTATAACAAATAAATTTTCAGGCATTTTATCAACTTTTAATTCAGGGGTTATATCTATTTGAACATTTGAAATGTCCTGCTTATGCTCAAATAGATAAAAAATAGGTCCAAGTACATTCGATAAATTGGCTCTATTGATCTCATCAATAATAAGTACTGTCGGCTCTTTAGAGTCTACTGCATGTTTCAAGGCCTCTACAAAAATTCCATTTTCTGCGGCATAGGAAAGCGAGTTTGACTTAAGGTTAGGTCTAATGCCATAAATAAAATCAGAATATGAAGTTTCGGCGTGAAATTGAGTAAAAAATATTTTCGCCTTTAACTTATCAGCAATAATTTTGGCTAATCTGGTTTTGCCAGTTCCTGGTGCTCCTTGAACAATTACATATTTTCTTTCTTTCAAAAGACTGAGGGCTTCTTTTTCATCATCATACTGCTGCTGTTTTACAAAAGGTAACAACGCATCTGATATTGCTTTTCTGTGTGTATTGTTTGTTGGCCATTCTCGTAATTCTGCATAACCAGCAACAAAAGCTGAAATAATTTTTTTACCAGTATCGGATTCAGGATCGTCAACAATTTGGCAAACCGGCAGCACTTTTGAATATGTTTTTTAGTATTTTTAATATGTTGGAGTTCTGGATTTCCGGCTACTGCTTTCGGCAAACTAGTTTCAATATCAGAAAAATCACCTTTACAAAAACCTCTTTCATCAACCAACTTTGAGAACAATCTCCTCAAGCCAGGAAAGGTTGCAAGCTCATAGTCATTTTTAAAACCATTTGAACCTATACCCAGACAAACAAGCCAAGCTTTATCTTGATTATTTGGAAAAATTGTAAGTGAAAAATCATGAAATGGCCCAGAAACTTCTTCATCTGGGTGAATAAAACCAAAATATGCACCATTGTCTTTTAGAGCTTCTTCGCCTGTGTTATTTCTCAAGACATAGGGTTTATTAAACTCCGCATCAATTTTAGCCCCAAATCGCTTTGCTTCATCCTCTATAAATTTTTTTGTAGTGTCTATGCTCATATTTTTTAGTTATTATTTAATTAAATCATCAACACCAACATCTAACGCTTTGGCAATCTTGGACATCGTTTCAATGGTCGGGTTGATGTTTGCTCCCGATTCA
>JBBSWR010000120.1:0-5500 GCA_038046185.1 Nanobdellota archaeon | reverse complement strand
TCTCTTGAGACAGCACAGCCGCCGATTTTTACCCCCCACAAAACGCTTTCAAGCAGATTTCTTTTTGCATCCGGGATCTTGGTTATATAATCATCCAAAATTCCGTGCTCATACGCGACTGTAACAAGCTCTATCGAGCGTATTGTTCTTAGATTTTTAGTTCTGCTCCTGAATTCCTTTAAATTCGGTTCATTCACGCTTATTTGGGTGTGCAGAGTTTTTTTCAGGATTTCGAGAAGAAGCTTTGGATTTTCCATCATCAGCCGCGTGGTTTTTTCGTCTATCGCAACAGAATCTGCGTTTAGATTTATGGCTGCTGCAAGTGTGGACATTTCCGCGAAATGAACAAGCTGCATGTAATTGTTGAAGGCTTTGAAAGTTGTGTTTGCCGTTTCCAGAAGCGTAGGGCTTTCATTCCTGATGAAATTGTTGTCTATAACTTCCAAAACTCCGTCTTCAATTAATTTTTCAATCTGGATTGCCTCGAATTTAAATTTCTTTATTTCAAAAGGCCGGTCCACCAATTCCTTTTTTACGCTTGATGTCAGGTAAAACTTGCCGTTGAATTGTTTTTTCAGCGGCGGGAGAATAAACAATAAATTGTTGGTTGCCAGGCTGATTATCGGCCCTGCATCAAATATTATCGATTTCATTCGAACAGGCCCCTTGCAAATTTTAATCGGCTGGATACATTCACCAAGCCCTCAAATTGGTCTATAACTGTAGTTTTTCCAAGATAGTGCATAAGCTCCCATCTGGAAATTCCCAAAACTTCCGACGCTCTCGCAACAGAGATTCCGTGCTCACACAATTTGCAGCCTTTCTTGATTTGGGCCTGGTTTATGACTTCATTTATGTACAATCTTAAGCCGTGGTCTATTGTTCTTATGAAATTAAATACATCCCTGATTGATTTTCTGAATCCGTCGTCATCATTGTTTCTTAGGCTTGAGACCGCAGAACTAATCATTGTTATAATTTTATTAAAATCAATTTCCTTTTCTTTCCTTTCTATTATTTTTGAAAGCGAATAAATCAAAATTGCCACAGAAATTGAATCTTCATCCTGAAAAACGCTTGCGTTATGAATGATGTGGTTGCTTAATGATTTTATCTCAGAGATGTCCGTTTCTTTTCTTTCCCTTAAAGTCCGGACTAAATCAGACAGAACAGAAATCGTGTCTTTTTTTATTAAATCGTTCATAAAGAAATTTCCCGGATAGAAGTTATTTAAAGGTTTTGATTTTTCTAAAAATCAAAGCCCAGAAAATCTATGATTTTCGTTGGTTTCGAAAAGAGTTGATATTAAAACAAATTAAACTTCTTCACGGAGGGAAGTGCAGAGTGCACTAAAAGTAAAATAGTTGCCCTCCACCCACCCCAAGAGGTTAAATTTGATGGTGCATGACTTATGAAAAATCCAGTAATTTCTGCACTGACTGCTTGATTTCCTGCTTTCCCTGAACCAGTAATTTTCCGTTTTTGTAAAGAATTATCGTGCAAGGCCCTTTCATGACGGCCAATTCGTGCTCTGATTTTGGCTTTTCAAAACGATATCCAAAATCCTCAAGTTTTTTTAAATCTTCGAGAGTATGGCCTTTATGCTTTTTTTCATCCTTAAGAAACTGGCCGAAATCCGACAAATTGCTTTGAAATTTTTTATTTACTAATTCCTGATATGGAAACCAGCTTTTCCTGAACAGTTCAGGGTATTTTTCAAAATTTTTCTGGAGAAATGCAACTGTCTTGGGGTCTGACATGTAGCCGGAGCCGAAGTCTATTCCCAGCTCTTTTTTTGTAATTTCTATTTCTCTGTCGCCTGTGACTTTTGCGATTATTGAGGCTGCAGCAACCAAAGGATAACGTTCTGCTTTGTGCTCAAGAATTAAGTCAACGTCTTTGTTTTTTAATAATTTTTTAAGATAAATTCTGTATGAATCAATATTATTGCTTGGGCAGTCAATTATTGCCTGGTCTGGGTTGAATTCGTTCAGAATTTCTGCCTGCTTGTGTGCTTCTAATCGGTTTAGGTTTAATCCATCGCTCCCTTTGACAGCTTTATCAATTTCGTCAGGCTGGATTATTAAAACGTGATAGTATTTTAGAACTGACAATAATTTTGGATATAATTCTTCACGCTCTTCTTTAGTCATTAATTTTGAGTCTTTTGGTTTTAGCGCGATTAGTTTAGGCAAATCTTTTTCTTCCATCATGGCGCCGCACATGACCATTGGGCCAATTATAGGGCCGCGTCTCACTTCATCAATACCACAGATTAACAATTTATAATCACCTTTTTCATAATTCAAAGAATTAAAGTTATTTTATAAAAATGTTTGGGAAAAATTAGGCGGAATTAAGAGTATTTTGCTAATGCTCTTTCCAAGCGCTCTTTATGCATTCGAATAGAAAATCCTATCTTGCCAAACTCCTTTATATTTTCTTTCCCATATATAGAAATTCTGTACTGGGTGGTTTTATGAGTGCCGCCTATTCTTGTTTTGACAATGGAAGTAATATTTACACTTTCCAGTAATTTTTTAAGGTCATATGCATAATTCTTATCAACAGTAATAAATCTGATTTCATAAAGTCTTTTTGACATGTAGGCTTCCATGTCATATGCTGCTCTCAAGTAAGCATATTTTACTGAAACGGGGGAATTGAATATCCAACTAGGAATTCTTGTTTCTTCATCAGATTTCCTTAAATCTAGGATATGATAAAAGAAATTGGCTAAGGTTTTAGAATTCGTATAAGTTTCAGCACCTCCTTCTTTTATAAAAATTTTATTTGAAGGAGAAAAAATAGTACATAGTAAATCTCTAAATAAGTATATTTTTGATACATCTTTCTTTTGAGTGAAATATATTCTTCTTAAATCTTTGATTAAGCTACCATCTGGCATCAGCCCAGCAAGAGTTGCGATGTCTTCATTTAAAGTAAAAGGAATATTTATCTTTATGGAATTCACTCCATAAGGTATTCTAACTTTAAACTCTTTATCTTTAATATTTGAAACGTTAAAATATTCCTCTAAATTTTCTTTACTAATTTTTAAATATTCCATTTTAATCAACCTCCAAAGTTTTTTATTTTACAAAGACTTTGGAATTAAAGAAAAAGAGAATGTTAAGCGAAACTGCATAATTGATTTTCGTGTCAAAGACCGAAAAGCATTATTTAGCAGTTTTGTGTGTTCTCTTTTTCAGAATTAGCGGATGTTGTCCTTTATATATCTTAGGCGGGGATGTCCAGTGATGTTTTTATATAAATTTAAATAGAGATAACTAAAGTTACTAATATTTAATGAAACACAGAAAACAGATTTTTACTCACGTTTTAATTATATTATTCTTTTTCTATCTAATTTACCAAATCTATAACCTTTTTTCCGATATCAAATACAAACTATTTGGAACATTTGATATTAATGTGGCAACTTCAATATTCCTTTTATTATCTACACTTAATGTAATAATAAATTTTGTACTTATAATAAAATTATATTATCTAAAATCAGATTCAATTTTATGGGTTGATATATTCTTTGGATATAACATTTTTGAGATACTTATTGCTACAGGCTACCTTATATTGGCCCTTAGTTCTATTGATTGGTTTAGCCCCCTAGATACAATAAAAGCTTTGGGTATTAGACTTACTTTTATTTTAGTGATAACAACCACCTTTTGGGTTATAAGCCGTATTTATTTAAAGAAAGAATTGAAAAGGATATAGGTAAAGAACAAAAATCAATATAATAAACTAATGAGTTGAGACAAAAAGCCAATCACCAATAAAATTATACCGACAATCCCAAAAATATTATCTCTTTGTAAGGATTTGATTAAACTAGGATTTCTTTTTTGTACAGTTCCCATTCCTAATATTGCACCACTATCCTCATAAGTAGTTATCTCTTTAATCAGTTCTTTACTTTTAATCAATGGTTTAGCCAAGAATAAAGAGCCTATTATATTAAACACCAACCCAATAACAGTGAGTCTAAATCCCATTTCCATAATTAAAATAAAATAGCGGGAGGAAGATTTGAACTTCCGACCTATGGGTGCCTCCGAAATGCTTATGAGCCTTCCGCTTCCATTAGTAGGTACTAATGAAATCATCGGGCACTCCTGGCTCTTAGGTCTACGGTCGGTTAAGGCCGTAAAAGCCCTATCCCGCTATAGACTTTCAGTATATGTATTTTGTTTATAAACGTTACTAATAAAAAAATATCAAGAATTATTCTCAGAATTCCAGTTTTTCCATTATTTCTTCTCTTGTTATCTGTTTTATTTCCCCGACATCCAGCTTTCCCAGCTGCAGGCCTGCAATTGAAACACGCCTGAGATAAACGGCTTTATTTCCAATGGACTCAAACATCAGCCTTATCTGGCGCTTTTTGCCTTCTGAAACTGAGATGTAAACTTCTTTTTCACCAACGACTTTTATTTTACACGGCTTGGTTTTGTATTTTTGCTCGTCGGTTTCTATTTCAATTCCTTTCTCCAGTTCTTTTATTTTTCCCTTGTCAACCCTGTTTTCAAGAATTGCATAATATTTTTTCATAATTTCGCTTTTTGGCTCCATTATGATGTTAGACAGTTTTCCGTCATTTGTCAGAATCAGCAATCCTTCTGTGTCTTTATCCAAGCGCCCGACAGCGTGCAGCGACAGGATAGATTCCCTTGGCAGGCTTATGTTGTTTAACAAATCGTAAATATTTTTTTCGTCGTTTGATTTTTGCGACAGATAGCCAGCTGGCTTGTTCATGATAAAATAAAGTTTTGAAACTGTTTTTAGCTTTTCATTGTCTAATTTTACCAGGTCTTTTTTCGGATTAAAGAAATGAGATGGATTTGTTATAACTTCGCCGTTTAATGTGACTTTTCCGCTCTTTATTGCCTGAACGCAGTCGTAAGTCTTCTGGAATCTTCCACTTTTCATCAGGAACTGCTTTAATGAGAGTTTTTTGGACATTTTAATTTTGAATGTTTTTATTAATGGAGATTAGTTAATCAAGATTAGTACCGTTAAAGGGGTAATATTTAAATATACATCGCCACCCCCTATTAAATGTATACGTTGGTGGAGGGTATGGTCAATTATCATTTTCAAATTGAAACGAAAGATCCTACGGGGCTTGTACCCCTGTCTTATGCTTTTCAAAAGAATTATTCTAATGGCGATGGTCTAAGGGCTAGACCCGTTCCTTTTAATTTAGAAGGGGAATGGGTCATGGCGGTAGTAGCTAAAGATTATGCACAAAACCCTAACCATTGGATGTATTTTCTCAGAATGATGCCGGGCGCCAGAACTACTACAGCTACTGCACGCCATTTTGGAATAATTTTAAACGAAAGATTAGCTGCACAAAGCCCCGGCATATTGGACAGGGAAAAGTTTGAAGCGGCCGTACAAGAAGTGCAAAGAGCCCTGGGCGTTAATCCTCTAAGGCTCCGGTAAAATAAATTTATAAAAATCTATCTTTTGT
>JBBSWR010000119.1:0-17946 GCA_038046185.1 Nanobdellota archaeon | reverse complement strand
TTTCGGAGAAAATGCGCCCTGAAGGGCGGGGGTTTAAACCCTAGGAAACACTAAAAAATAGAAAGTATTAAATATATTTCTGAGAACTTGATGTTTGGTGGAATTTGCATTAAACTAATCGGATATTAACAAAAATGCTGAACAAAAAAGGGATAAGCCCGCTGATAACAACGATATTGCTCATATCATTTGTAGTTGCATTCGGAGCAAGCTTTGTGACATTTGCAGGAAGTTATTATCAGGGAAGCGTCCTGAACAAGAGCGTCGAATGCAAGGACTACCTCATAAATTTTATCGAGCTGAATAAGGAAAATGTTGAGTGCGCGTCAAAATCAAAATTTCCTTATGCACTGGCAGTTTCCTATAAGAATGAGCCTTGGTCGGACTTTGAGTGCTACACAAACAAGGCCTCTGCCACAAGCAGAGTATGCGATACCAACATCCCTTTGGGAAAAATATGGGTTCCAGAAACCGTTTAATAGAGAACTTTGAATAATTCATTATTTTGGCATTTTCATTCAAAGTTCTCTTAGGGAATTTTGACTATTAAGTGATTTTTCAAAATTCTCAATAATTAATATTCTGCTTTCTTGAAAATAAATAAAAAATAAAGATACTAAATGTGGATAACAGCATAAAACCGCCGAGTATCAGGAATAAAAATCTCAGCTGGAACATCTGGCCAATGTATGACAGCACTGGCACGAAAATCAAATAAGGAATAACAGAGATGAGCCCATTGAGCAGATAATAATTTTTTCTGTGTTCTTCGCTCAATGAATTTATAACAATCATGTTAGTGGAAATTGCCATAGCAGATGAGCCTATAATTCCAAAGATAGTTCCTGCAGTCAGTATTGCCAGGCTGTTGAAGTTCTTATAGTAAGCGAAAGGCATAAGCGACAGAAACAAGCCGCCAATAAAAAGCATAAAAATGGGATTATATTCTTTTGTGTTAAGTTTAGTGATAAAATAGCCCACCAGAGAGCTGAATATGCCGATAAGGAATACAACCGCTACGTTCATAAATCCTCCAAAATTAGTTTCGTTAAAATTTTGATATATGAAAATGCCATAAAAAGAGTTTCCTACAACCTGCAAAATCCCGGATATTATGCTGAATATTGCCAAAGCAACAAGCATCCTGTTCTGAAGAATGCTGCCCAAACTCTGCTTGAAGCTGGAGAAAAATAAGTTTTGCGGCGTTTCCTGTGCCCTTATTCCGCCTGGCTTAGCTGACGCCAAAAAATAACCGGAAACAATAAACGATACGGCCGCTATTTCAAATGATATCAGATAGCCCGGCATTTTTATCACCGCCAACTTGCCAAACAGGCTGACTAAAAAAGCCGTATCGGGCCCGTACTTGTCCATAACAAAGGCTGAAATCAGAAGGCTTAATGCCGTTACCATTAAACCATATTTTGCGATTTTCTCCAAAATGTTTCGCTTTTTCCCGACTCCGAAAATGTTCTGAGAGAATCCATAAACTGCTAAGCTAATCCCTCCAAGGATTATAGCCAATGAGAAAATTAAAGGCGAGCTCAAAAACCTGCCGGCAGACATAAGCAGAAAAGAAAAGCCAAATACTATCCCGCCTAGCCCTACAGCTTTCTTGCCTATCATGCTTGTTTTATTATATTCTTCAAGAAGTATTCCTGCAATCATGCCAACGATTGCCCTTAATCCGTTCACAATTCCAACAAAAAATATGCCGGCTCCGCTCAGAAACAGCAGAACATTGATAAACTGCTGGGAGGCGAATCCAAAGCCAACCCGGTCAAGAATTTCCTTAATCACAAATTTGTTGAAATTGGAATCATATTCGGAATTTTCTGCGGCTTGCCCATCTTTTTCTTCCATCGCGATTCTCTTACACCCATTGTTTAAATATTTTTGTAAAAACAGGGTGTTGTCAAGTTAAGTGTGTTTTCTTATTTTTGCAGATTGTGCCAACAATAATAGTGGCTGTCGCAACTTCGTTGCTCGTCGGACATCCCGTAGGGAGCAACCCCTGTCCGACCAGCCATATTGTTGGCTTAACCTTTTTCCCACTTAACTTGATATTACCAAAAATAGAAAACCTTAAATATCTTATCGACAAAATTTAGTATATGGGGTTGCTGTCAGTTTTTTTGAATACCGGAGAAAAAAAAGGAATGTTAAGCAAAGAGTGGGCTATCTCGCTCGAAAGCCGCATCACAACCCAACTATCAATCGGATTTCTCAACGAAGAGTCAATAGTTTTAGGAACAGCATCAGGAAAAGTGTATGCAATAAATGCCCAGGGCAAAATTAAATGGCAGTTTGCTGTTGTTAGGACACTTAGCAAAGAAGAGCAATTCTTCAGGGAAAATAGCAGCTCTGCTGCAATAAAATCTACCCCCATTGTGGCTGACATAGACAATAATGGGAAAGGCGAAGTAATCTTCGGTTCAGATGAGGGAATATTATACGCGCTTGATTGCAATGGAAAAATAATTTGGAGTTTTAAAGCCGAAGGGCCTATATTGGGATCACCTTACGTTTTTGATGTAAACAATGATGGAAAGCCAGAAATACTTTTTGGCTCCACCGGCGGCTTTTTTTATATCCTTTCAAGTTCAGGTAGGCTGTTATCACAATTCAAATCCAGCTCCGACATTGAGTCACAGCCTATTGTGATTAAGGATACACCAATGCAGATATTACAGATATTATTTGGAACAAATGACGGAACCATCTATTCCATAGACAGCAAATGCAGAAAAATATGGGAATTCAAGACACCGAATAAGATAACCGCGCAGCCGGCTGTTGGAAAATTATATGGCGATGAAAAAGATTTCATAGTAATAGGATCTCAAGACAACAAGTTATATGCGCTTACTAGCGGGGGAGAATTGCATTGGGCTTACAGCTCAGAAGGCAAAATATTTTCAAGGGCAGTTCTTGCTGATTTCAACAAAGACAAAAAGATGGAGATTGCTTTCGGCTCGTGCGATGACAAAATCCACATGCTTTCGGCCAGAGGCAAAAAAATGTGGGATTATGAAACAAATTTTTGGGTAGTTGCTCCCCCAATAGCGGAGGACTTTGATGGCGATGGAGATATAGAAATTGCAGCCGGCTCTTACGATAATTTTTTATACATTCTGGAGGCTAAAGGCAGATATGTGATTGACTACATGCCCGGCATAGCAGGAATTACAAGCCAGCCCGAGCATTACACAGAGCTTGTAACATCAGAACCGGGAAATTATAATGGGAGTGTGCTTTCAAAGGCAAAAATAAATGGCATGATTTTAAGCCAGGGCGTATTGAATAAAGACAAAAGCATTGTGGTTGCCTCAGACTTAGGTGGAATATACAAGCTTAAATACAAGCTCGTATAAGATCAAATATAAAAGTGTATGAGGTGGAAAATATGGAAGAATTCATTTTAAAAAATAAAAAAGATATAAAAAGAGTTAAGACTTATATAGAGGGAATTGATGAAAATATTCAAGGGGGCATTCCAGAAAATCATGTAGTCCTATTAAGCGGAACAAGCGGAACAATGAAGTCTTCCGTAGCGTTCAATATTGCATACAATGAAGCGCTGAGAGGCCAAGTCAGCTTATACCTGACGCTGGAGCAATCCCAATACTCTTTGTTAAAGCATATGGTTAACATGGATTTTGATTTGTCTAAAATTAACCTGGCAATTTTGTCGGACATATCAAAAATTGATGAGGCCATCAAGGGATTTAAAGGAAATAAGGGCGGCTTAATCATGGCTGACTTAAGTTCGATAAGAAAAAAAGTCAAAGACACAAAATTCACTTCTGGAGGCGACTGGCTTAATGCCATAAAAAATCTTACCAAAAAGGCCCAAGAGGGCGCAAACTGCAGCATCTTTGTGCTTGATTCAATGTCTGCGCTTTATGTGCTTTCCCAATTCGATGATCCGCGAAGCAAGCTATTTTTCATTTTCGAATTTTTAAGGGATCTGGGGCTGACTTCATTTTTAATTTCAGAAATACCTGCCAGCAAAAACATGTTTAGCGAGTTTGGAGTTGAGGAGTATCTTGCTGACGGGATAATACATCTGCAGCTGACCGAGAGGTATAGGAAAGTTACAAGGGAGATATCCGTTGTCAAGATGAGGGCTACAGACTGCAATAATGATATATTCACCCTCGAGTTTAAAGACAGAAAATTCCGTGCCCTTTATGGCGGCAAGACTCCAGTTATCTGATTCAGCCAAAAAAGTGATTCAGCCAAAAAAGAGGTGTTAGAGTTTGGAAGAGCTGAGCAAGAGCGTTATAAATAAATGCAAGAGCGATCTTGACGCCGTAAGAAAGGAGATTGGGAACGTAGTAGTAGGCCAGGATAAAGTTGTTGACGGCCTGCTTCGGGCTTTGCTTGCCAATGGCCACGTTTTAGTCGAGGGAATTCCTGGAATCGCAAAGACCTTGGTGATAAAGACTCTCGCCCAAGTGACTGGCTGCAAGTTTAAAAGGATTCAGTTTACCCCCGACTTATTGCCTACAGACATAGTTGGAATAACTTCTTATGAGGAGCAAAAAGGATTTTTTGTTATAAAGGGGCCAATATTCAGCAATTTTGTGTTAGCTGATGAGATTAACAGGGCGCCTCCAAAAGTTCAGTCTGCGCTGTTGGAATCAATGCAGGAAAAGCAAGCGACCATAGGCAAGGAGACATTTACAATGGAAGTGCCTTTCTTCGTGCTTGCAACCCAAAATCCGATAGAAACTCTTGGAACTTACTCACTGCCGGAAGCGCAGATTGACAGGTTTTTGTTCAAACTCCTCATGGATTATCCGTCAAAAGAGGAGGAAAAAAAAATAATAGAGCAAAATGTAACGATCAAAGTTTTTGAAGATTATAAGATAAGCCCGGTATTATCTCCAAACCGGATCATAGAGCTGCAGCAACTCACAAAAAAAATTGCGCACACTGATAAAATAAAAGAGTACATAGTCAATATTGTGGATTCTACCAGGCACCCGGATAAGTATAGCATCAAGATGGGAAAATATATAGAGCTTGGCTCGTCCCCAAGAGCGTCTATAAGCCTGTTCATAGCTGCAAAAGCAGATGCGCTGCTAAAGGGGGACACTTTCTTAAAGCCACAGCATGTGAAAAATATTGCTTATGATGTATTGAGGCACAGGATTATTCTGAATTACACGGGCCAAGCCGAGGGCATAAAAATAGAGGAATTAATTGCAGAAATTCTTGCCAAGGTGCCCATACCATGAAGGGAAAACTCGAGATAGACACATCTGCAAGCATTAATAGGCTGAAGATTCTGACAAGCAGGATAGTCAACTCGCAAATTGTAGGCAACTACAGAAGTGTGTTCAAGGGCCACGGATTAGAATTCCATGACTACCGGCCTTATACTCCAACCGACGATGCTTCAACAATAGACTGGAAGGCATCCGTCAGAAGCAAAAAGCCTCTCGTAAGGGAATTTATCCAGGAAAGAAACCTAAATATTTTTTTCCTAATTG
Organism: Nanobdellota archaeon; assembly: GCA_038046185.1. GTDB lineage: Archaea > Nanobdellota > Nanobdellia > Woesearchaeales > GW2011-AR4. The sequence goes on along the minus strand of JBBSWR010000119.1, from coordinate 12,445 downwards.
ATGCAAGTTCCAGCATGGTTTATAGTTCGATAGACAAGCTAAAGCTGGAATACACGGCTGAACTGGCAGCAACACTAAGCTACATAGTACTGCAAGCAGGGGATAGCACCGGATTTGCAATGTTTAATGATAAGATTAAGATATATGACTACCCTAAGCAGGGATTTAATCAGTATTACAAGTTTGCAAGAGTCCTTGTTGATCCCAAAAATTATGGGGGTAATTATAATCTGGTTGAAGCCCTTAAATTTACAATGGCATTTCTCAAGGAGTTTTCTATAGTGATCATAATCTCAGATTTTATCGGTCTGAAAAATGATTGGAAGCATTATTTGAAATTAGTCGGAAAAAAATTTGATTTGATTGGGATTATGATTTGTGACCCCATAGAAATAGAACTGCCTGAGTATAATGGCCAGGTCATTCTCGGAGACACATTCTCGGAAAAGCAGGTGCTGGTCAATGTGCAGTCCATTCGGGAGTCATACAAAAAATATGAAGAATCGCAGCAAAAAATGGTAAATGAGGCATTCATGCAAGCAAACGCCGATTTTCTAGAGCTTACAACCGACAAGCCATTTATAAAGCCCATCACTGATTTATTCTTGCGAAGGGCAAGCAGGCGCAGGTAACAATGGTAGATGTCGTCTTTACTAATCCGTCCTACCTTTGGATACTTTTACTGGTGCCCGTGCTGATAATTATTCATCTTATTACCCTCAAGCAAAGCCGGGGAGCTATAATTAAGTTTGCGAATTTTGAAGCAATAGAAAGGGTTGCAAAAGGGAATATGCTTGGAAAGCCATACCAAGGCATTTTAAAAAACAAAAATTTTGGGCTGCTTTTGATCCGAGCACTGGTCTACTGCCTTCTTATTTTATCTGCTGCAGGCACTACACTATGGTATGTTGGAAATGCAAGCGATTTTGATTATGTTATAGCCATAGATGGCTCCACTTCAATGCTCGCCAACGACCTGGATCCAAACAGATTTGAAGCCGCAAAAGAATCCGCTCTGATATTTACAAGTGTCGTTCCAAAAGGGGCAAGCATAGGAATTATAACTTTTGCAAGCACATCAGTTATAGAATCAAGGCTCAGTTCAGATATAGAAAATATAAGGAAGGTTATACAGGATCTTCAGCCTCACGAAAGCGGAGGAACCGCAATAGGGGATGCAATAATCACATCTACAAATCTCTTCAACACAAACAAATCAAAAGTGATAATCCTCCTTACAGACGGCCAAAGCAATGTTGGAGTGCCTCCTGAAACAGCTGTAGAGTATGCCAAGCAAAACCGCATTGCCGTGCACACCATAGCAGTAGCAACCCAAAAGGGAGGCAAAGTGTCGGAACTAGATTTAATCTCAAAGCCGGATGAAGATCTGCTAAAGGGGATATCCAGCGAAACAAACGCTAAATTCTTCCGCGTAAATACCACAGAAACGCTTGTGAATTCATTTAAGGAAATAGCTTCTTCAACAGAAAAAACCTTGTCCGTCAACATATCCTGGATGCTCCTTGTTGGTGCAATCGTGCTGCTTGGCCTCGAATGGATTTTTATAAATACAATATACAAAACAATTCCTTAAGTGGATTTTGTTATTGGATTAGGCTTTTGCAAAAGTTTTATATAGATGTAAAAAAAGTTATAATACTTATATTACTTATATAGGTAGTTTAACTTATGTTAACAGATAAAGAGAAGCAGGTGCTGGAGCTTAGGCACAGGGGCCTCAAGCAGACGGACATAGCCATCAAACTGGATATTTCTCAGTCAGCTGTATCGTCATTCGAGAATAATGCGTTAAGAAAGATACAAAAAGCGGTAGAAACTGTTAACTTGATGAAAAAGCTGAGAATCAGGCTTAACAAATCAGGGGAGCTAGACAATCCAAAATTTAAAGATAAGTAGTTAAAAAGATTAATTGAAAAAAGAGGTGAATAGAGAAATCTATTAGATGGCAGCCGAGATAGACAAGCAGAAATTATTGAATTTAATGGAGATTTACAAGAAAAACCTAGAGAAAGAGCTGGGCGCCAAAGTGGATGAATCTCCGCAAACTCCGACAACAAAAGAATACAAGGAATTCAAGGCCGAGTTTCTCCCGAAGCATATGGGCCTGTATGAGAAATTATGCAATTTCAGCGAGAGAACCCTCAAGATAAAGCCCGACCAGAAAAATGCCGCCGCACTTCAAGAAGCAATCAACATAATCCACTTGAACATTACCCCAACAGGAGCAACATCATTTTCAATTCTTATTCCTATTCTAGGCGCAGTATTCGGTGCTTTACTTTCATTCCTGGTTTTCCAGTCAATGTTTTTCTCTTTCATCTTTATAATCGGCGCCCTTTGCATGATAAGGCCTCTTGCAAGAGCCCCGGAATTCATGGCAAACAACTGGCGCCTGAAAGCAAGCAACCAGATGGTTCTGTCAATATTCTACACCGTAACTTACATGCGCCACACTTCAAATCTTGAAAATGCAATTCAGTTTGCATCAGAGCATTTAGCCCCTCCGCTTTCCCTGGATTTAAAAAAAGTCTTGTGGGATGTTGAAACGGAAAAATATTCCTCCGTCAAAGAATCACTTGACATTTATCTCGAAACATGGAAAAAGTGGAATATAGAATTCATAGAGGCATTTCATCTGATTGAAAGCTCTTTGTATGAAGGGGACGAGGCAAGAAGATTGAACGCCCTAGACAAATCTTTGGATGTCATTCTAGAGGAAACATACGAAAAGATGCTGCATTATGCCCACAATCTGCAGAATCCTATAACAATGCTGCACATGCTTGGAATTATCCTCCCGATTTTAGGCCTGGTTATACTTCCGCTTGTTGTCAGTTTCATGGACGGTGTAAAATGGTACCACCTTGCATTTATCTACAATGTTATACTGACTGTAATAGTTTATTATCTTGGAAAAAACATCCTGTCAAGAAGGCCGACCGGATATGGCGACACTGATATTTCCGAAGAGAATCCTGAATTAAAAAAATACAAAAATATTTTGATAAAGATTGGAAAGGATGAAATTCAGATTACTCCGGCAATTATTTGCGTGTTCCTCGGAATAATCTTATTTTTAATCGGAATAAGCCCGCTGGTTTATCATCTTCTTGGCCTGCCTGATTTCGGCTATGGGAGTGCTGACGCAACATCGCCATGCAAATTAAAATACTGCTTTTTGGAGTACAGGATGAGCGGCACAACTAACACTGAAATTGGGCCGTACGGATTAGGCGCATCAATTTTGAGCTTGTTTATTCCCCTCAGCATCGGGATTCCGATGGGTTTGTACTTCAGGATGAGATCCAAAAATATTATCAAGATAAGGGAGAAGGCAAAACAGCTAGAGCTCGAATTTGCAGCAGCACTATTCCAGCTTGGAAACCGTTTGGGGGACAATTTGCCGGTTGAGATTGCAGTCGGAAAAGTTGCGAGCGTAATGGAAGGGACAATCTCCGGAAGCTTTTTCCAGCTTGTGAGCCTGAATATAACTCGGCTTGGAATGAGCATTGAAAGGGCAATCTTCGACCCGATTCACGGCGCTCTTGTCTCTTTCCCGAGCAATTTAATAGAGAGCTCAATGAAAGTTTTGACGCAGGCAATAAAAAAAGGCCCGTTGATTGCTGCGCAGGCGCTGACAAATGTTTCCCGTTATATAAAAGAAATTCACAAAGTAAACGAGAGATTAAAAGACTTGATGGCAGATATAATCTCATCAATGCGCTCCCAGATAAAATTCCTGACTCCGGTCATCGCAGGAGTGGTGATTGGAATCACATCAATGATCACCTCAATACTGGGAAAATTAAGCGGGCAGCTGAAGAACATTCCCGGCGCGGGGTCGGCCGACAGCCTTATACAAATTTTTGGAGACGGAGTTCCGACATTTTATTTCCAGCTGATTGTCGGAATTTACGTCGTGCAGATTACATACATCCTGACAATAATAGCAAATGGTGTTGAGAACGGCTCTGACAAATTAAATGAAAGATATCAATTAGGGAATAATCTGATTAGAAGCACTTTGCTTTATGTGTTTATATCCGGAGCCGTGATGCTGATATTCAACATAATAGCCGGAAGCATTCTGGCAGCGACATTGAGCAGCTGATTCTCAAGAAATAAAGTGGGGCGGATTTCTTTTATTATTCCTTTTTATTTTATTATCAAATTATTAGTATTTTAAATCACCTACGGATATTTCAACTATCAAATTATGATTTCTAGTTTCTAAAATATATATCCTACTACCACTGGACACTGGACATCCCGACGTGAGGTATATAAACCAAAATCAATTACGTAGTTTTCAATTAGCAATATTAGTGATTTAAAATGGAATTTGATTTATCTAAAATAAAATTAAGTTATTATGATATAAAGAGAGGTTTAGTTTTGCCTTCCAAATCCTCAGAACAATTAGCAGAATTTATTGGGATATTAGCTGGAGACGGCCATGTGAGTTTTAATACTAACAAAAATAATATATCAATTACCGGGGATTCTAGACTGGATGTTGAATACCTTAAATATGTAAAATTTCTCATAGAGAAATTGTTTAATTTAAAGGCGAATATTTTCATAAAGAAGGGACAAAATACTGCGCTAATAAAATTTGAGTCGAAAGGTATTGTAGATTTTCTTAGAAATGTTGGATATTACAAGCATAACAGCAGAAATATAGAAATTCCGGATTGGATTACAGAAAACAAGAATTATTTATTGAGTACCATAAAGGGGTTGGCAGACACTGATTTTTCTTTAATGATTTATAAGAACAGAAAATTTTATCCCTATTATCCAATAATATCAATCGGATTAGCAGACAAAGAATTTACAATCTTAATTTCAAACTTTCTGGCAAAACAAGGATTTAACACTAATTTAATATTTAATGATAGTGTACTTGATAAAAGATCTGGAAAAATTTGGTCTAAGACTACGCTTAGATTAAGCGGTCGTCAGAATCTTGATTTATGGATGAAATTAATAGGTTTTAGGAATCAAAGACATCTTAACAAATATCAGGGATATGTGGAAAGCGGAATAATTACTAAAAGTATAGGGCGGCCACAGTTAAAGATTAAAGGAATTTAAGAAAAAAATGGGGCGTGAGGAACAGTCAGAAATGTTTAAAAAACATTTCATTTGAATCCTCGACAACACGATATCAAACAATTCATCGCTTTTTACGGCTCATCATATCGTCTTCAGTCGTGTGCTCTTTCCTGATGAAAAGCCCGACTAGGCCTGCTTTGATTCCCAGGCTGAGCTAACGCCCCATTAATCTTAAGAACAAGATAATAATTTAAAAGGCTTTCTATTGTATCATAATAAAAACCACGAACTAACAAATATACCCCTTATTTGTTTTTAAGAATTAATTATTCCTACTTCTAATAAGTTTAAAATACAATAGGGTAACCAAAAAAGCAGCTGCCACACTAATAATCAAAGCGAACCACATAGTGATATTACTGAAATAAATTATCAGAAAATAACTCAACAAAAATACAACAATAAAAGGCCAAAACTCAATAAGCCCCTTATTCTCGATTTCGATCTCTTTTTGAACTGCTTCGTGCCTCAATTTAATCTGTTCTTCAGAAAATACAGAAAAAGGTCGCTTTTTTAACTTCTTATCTGCCATGATAGTGAAATAAAATTATTAATCAAATCTCATCATCATCTATATCTTCAATATCTTCTTCCTCAACACTAGGCTCTTCATCAACGCTTTCTTTTTTAGGAGGGATATTGGTCATTATCGGGGAATCGGACTCGGCTGAGGAGACATCGGCTTTTCCGACAATCTCCATCTTGCCCATTCTGCCAGTTGTAAGCTGTATTTCTCCCTGCCATTCATTGGCATAGCCGTTTGAAATATGAACTTTATCGCCCGCTTTAACCTTGTCAATATCTTCGTTCCACAATGAAAGCTTTACATCGCCGGTCTCATCTTTTGCGATTGCAGTTGCAACTCTTCCAGGCTTTCCAAACTTCTGGAATTCGCGAGGCACGCCTACATCAACCACATCAACAGTTATATCCACGTTGCCCATCTTTGGCTTTAAGTCTTTTATTTGCATCTTAAGAGTAAAGTATAACTAACTATATTTAAATTTATTGATGAATTTAACCGCTAAAATCAAAAATAAAAAAATAAATAAAAATTATCAGATAACAATAAAGTTTACTGCTGTTCTGCTTGCTCTTTTTTCTTTTTTGCCATAAAGACACCTCTCAACTTTAATTTTATCGCCGGCTGAGTCTGCAGTAATTTTTTGATTTAAATGCGTTGCGAAAAAGCTCGTAAAATGCAGTTTATTTGAAATATTGAAAGAAAATGATTTACTAGTAAACTGTAACCATATTGAAAATAATAAACGCAACCTTTAAATAACAACTTTTATTTCATCTGCTTACTGCGCATGCTCGCAATAAAACATTTTGCAGAGAGCGTGCGTGGAATTCATTTTGGGAATTCTACGCTAAACTACGGTTATTTTTACTAAAATGGAAAGAAATTTTGAGAAGCCCAAAGACATAAAGCAAGTAAGTGAAACTATTTGGGAAATCCCAACTTCTTTCAAAAAAGGAATGTTAGTTCCTGCCAGAATTTACGCTACAAAAAAGCTACTCGATGGAATGGATGCAGGTGTTTTCAACCAAGTTACGAACGTGGCCTGCCTGCCGGGAATTCAGAATTATGCGTTCTGCATGCCGGACGGCCATTGGGGATACGGCTTTCCAATCGGCGGCGTAGCTGCGTTTGATTCAGAAACAGGGGTAATTTCCCCAGGCGGAATTGGATTTGACATAAACTGCGGAATGAGATTAGTAACTACAAACTTAACGTTCAAAGACGTCCAGCCAAAATTAAAAGAACTGGTTGACACAATGTTCAAGACTGTTCCTTCCGGTGTCGGTTCAAGAGGATTTGTCAGCGCAACAAAGCCGCAGTTCACGGAAATAATGTCAGACGGCTCAAAATGGTGCGTAGAAAACGGTCTTGGATGGAAAGAGGATTTGGAAAGGACGGAAGGCTACGGAAAAATTGACTGGGCTGACCCGGAAAAAGTAAGCTCAAAAGCATTGGAGCGGGGAATAAAACAGCTGGGAACTCTAGGTTCCGGAAATCATTATCTTGAAATACAGGTAGCGAGAGCAGAAAATATTTTTGACGAGAAAATTGCAAAAAGATTTGGAATTCACACTCCTGAGCAGGTGGTTGTCATGGTTCACTGCGGCTCGAGGGGATTCGGCCACCAGATTGGAACAGACTACCTAAGAATATTTGAAGAGGCAATGAAAAAATACAAGATTGAAGTTTTTGACCGTGAATTAGCCTGCGCCCCTTTCCAAAGCAATGAGGGCCAAGATTATTACAAAGCAATGGCCTGCGCAGCAAACATGGCATTCGCAAACCGCCAGGTTATTTTGCACAGAATAAGAGAGGGATTCTCAAAAGTTTTCCGGACAGATGCAGAAAAATTAGACATGCACATGGTTTATGACGTTGCGCACAATGTTGCAAAATTAGAAGAGCATATTGTCGACGGAAAAAAGAAAAAATTAATTGTCCACAGAAAAGGCTCTACTAGGGCATTCCCTCCAAATCATCCCGAACTTGCAAGATTATACAAAGAGACAGGACAGCCCGTCATCATCGGCGGCTCAATGGAAACTGGAAGCTTTTTGCTTGTCGGAACCCAAAAGGCAATGGATGAAACTTTTGGCTCCACAGCCCACGGCTCCGGAAGAACAATGTCAAGAGCGGCTGCAAAGCATCTGGTCCGCGGCGAGCAGCTGCAGAAAGACATGGAAAAAAACGGAATTTATGTGAAAGCAACTTCAATGCCGGGCCTGGCTGAAGAAGCGGGATTCGCGTATAAGGATATCAACGATGTTATTGATGCGGTTTCAAAAGCAGGAATTTCAAAGCCGGTAATTTCTCTCAAACCCGTGGGAAATATAAAAGGCTAGTAAAAATTTTGATTTAGAAAAATATATATTAACCAAGTTTAAGGAAAGCAATATGCCATACGCTGTAGCACACGTCATTCTAACAATAGTTATTGCTGATATTTATAGGGACTATTTCGCAAAGAAGAAATTCCCAATGATTTATGTATTGATTGCCGGCATTGCCGGACTGCTCCCGGACGCTGATATCTTCATCAGCTGGATTTTTAATTTTGTTTTTGGAACCGAATACAACCTCCATAGGATTTACACCCACTCATTGCTTTATGCAATTGTAGTTTTCCTGACTGCAATGGCAGTGTCTTTTTTTGCAAAAGAGAAATATAAATTTTTAAAATGGAATGTGCCAAAACAGGCTGTTGTAATGTTCTTTCTCGCAGTCTCATTCGGGTGGTTCATGCATATAGCCCTTGACTGCACAATTTCAGCTGACGGCTATCTTAATTGGATACCTTCAGTCCCATTAGCCTTCTGCCCGCACCCGTGGAGCAATGATGCTGTAGCGGGATTTGACGCAATCATACTTATCTTATGGCTTATCCATGAACAATGGAGGCACGACATAAAGGATTATATATAGCAAATTAAAACAGATTTTATCAAAAAAAGATAAAGGGAAGCGCCTGCCGCTTCCAGATTGGCATTTATGGAAGCTGTTTAGAAAAAGGAAAATAAAATGATATCCACACTTGCGTATATTTTAACTGCAGTTGCAATGGTCAGCCTCATATCGCTGGTTGGCATAATAATTTTCTCCAGGCAGAAATTTTTTAATAAAATTTCGTTTTACATGGTCAGCTTTGCAGCGGGCTCGCTGCTTGGGGCAGCGTTCCTTGACATACTGCCGGAAACCCTTGAGCAGGGATTTAGCGAGGCAGTCCCTTTGTTTATACTCTTAGGCATACTGTCTTTCTTCATACTGGAAAAGTTCCTGCAGTGGCACCACCACCACACCGGAGAGGAGCCGGAGATCCATGCCTTCACTTACATGAACCTCGTAAGCGACGGGATACACAATTTTTTTGATGGGGCAGTAATAGCTATCAGCTTCGTTGCCAGCCCGCAACTGGGGATTGTGACCACAATTGCCATCATAGCCCACGAGATACCACAGGAAATAGGGGATTTCGCACTGCTGGTTTACGGCGGCTTCTCAAAAATGAAAGCGTTGGTCTATAATTTTTTGACTGCGCTTACCGCAATAATTGGCGCGCTTGTTGCGTTCTTTTATTCAGGGCTCATTCAAAATTCAAGCATTTACCTGCTTTCCATCGCCATAGGCCATTTCATTTACATTGCAAGCACGGACCTTATCCCGGAGATACACAAAGAGAAGGATATCAGGAAATCACTGCTGCAGCTTGCCTTTCTTGTAATGGGCATTGCAGTCATATACATTGCAGGGGAAATTTTCCACGGCCACTAGATTTTTAAATTCTCAGGTATTACCATCCGCATGGTGCGCTACAAGTTTTTAGAGGATATTGCTCTTGCAGACATTGCATACGAAGCTTACGGAAAAAACCTTAACGAAGTGTTTGAAAATTCAGCATTGGCGATCTTTGAACTAAGCGCAGAAGTCAAGACAATAAAGCCAAAGAAAAAACTGGAAATAAAGCTAGAGCATGAAAAACTGGACAATTTGCTTTATGATTTCCTGTCGGAAATATTATTTTTGAAAGATTCAAAATACATGGTATTTAAGAGCGTAAAAGTGAAAATTAGTGAAGATAAAAAAAATAAAAAATTCGGGTTAAAAGCAACTCTTGAAGGCGACACAATAAATTCTGAAAAGCAGCACCTTGAAAATGATATCAAGGCAATAACGATGCACATGTTTGAGTTAAATAAAATAAAGAATGGCTACAAGGCAAGGATTGTTGTGGACATTTAATGGTGCGGCCTGTTTCTCATAAAATGGAATAACAGTTTTCCATTGTCATAAATCAAGTCATAAAACTTTCCAAAATACAAAAAGCTTAGCGCAAATAGCATCAAAAATTTGGGTTCCTTAAGCACGGGACATCATCCTTTTTGGTTTTTTGTTATCAAAAAAATTGGATTTCAGTAAATCTCTGCCATTAGTGATGAATTTAAAGCCGAAAGTTACTTTGCCTCCGACTATCATCATCTCTCTCTTCTTCCCGTTCACGTAATAATCTTTCATCCCTTTTTCTCTTTGTGATTGCGGAACACCTAAATCATACATGTACTCGTTCTCCAAAACAAGCTTTACAAACTTCCAATAATCTTCCGCTCCGGTTGATTTTTTGTCGTAGCTGAAAATCGACATTTTTGATTTAGGTGATTCTTTGAGCTTTGAGTTTACTCTGACTGGCTCGACTACCATCAGAGGAGTAAATTCTTTACGTATTTTAGCTAGGATTTCATTGCATATCTTGTTCCTTTTGTCAAACATTGTCGGAAGTATTGAGCTTACCAGCACGTTCCTCGAATTCATTTTGTTAAACTCTACAATCCTCTTAACGGTTTTTTCAAGTGAATCATAGCCTAATGGATCAGTTGATGAAGGAATTACAATTTCATTCACAAAATGCAAAATGCTTTTTGTCAGAAATCTCCACGAAGGTGGGCAGTCAATTACTACATAATCATAATCCAGCTTGGATTCAAATCGTTTTTCAATGAAATTTAATCCATTCTTGTCTTTTGAAAGCTGGCTCTCAGCTTCTGCCATCTTATGGTCGCAGTGAATCAAATCCAAGTTCTTCCCAAGATGAGTTATGCACTCGCCAAGCTCAGCATCTTCCATCAGGAAATGATAAAGGTTATACTGCGCATTTATGTTGTGGCATGCGCTGATATCTCCCTGGGGATCCATATCAATCAGGAGGACTTTCTTATTATTTCTGGACAAGCCGGCAGCTAGATTAACAGATGTTGTTGTTTTTCCAACTCCCCCCTTCTGGTTAAATACGGCAATTTTTCTCATCACAGCACCTCTATTCACAATCTCACTAAAGTTCAACTTTCTATGATTAAGTTATATTTAAATGTTACGTTTTTGTATATGGATATAGAAAAAGGTATACTAATTTTAGAACTAAACGAACTTTTTAGAGTAATAAATATAGTAAAAAGAGTCAGTTACCCCCCATAAAGTTAAAAAATAAAGAATATAAACTTCTAAACCGGGCAAATTTCCTGCCCAAGCTTTTTTACCAATTCAAAATTCTCAGAATAATCGACGGGCACGTCAATTATGGCCACAGTTTTTTGCTTCAAAGCATCTTCAAGCATTTTGGAAAAATCTTCAGCTTTCTTAACCCTATATCCTTTTGCCCCAAAACTCTCTGCATATTTTACAAAATCGGGATTTGTGAAATCCACTCCATAATTTTTTTCACGGTGAATCTGCTGCTTCCATTCAATCATTCCATACTTAGAGTCATTAAATATTACAACAACAAAATTCAGCTTTAATCTCATTGCCGTCTCTATTTCCTGCGAGTTCATCATAAATCCGCCGTCTCCCGTTACAACAACAATCTTCCGTTCAGGATGAACTAATTTGGCTGCAACAGCCCCCGGCAGAGCGACTCCCATCGAGCACAGCCCGTTGTCAATCAGGCAGGTGTTCGGCTCATAAGTCTTGTAAATTCTTGCAGCCCATATTTTGTGCATTCCCACGTCAGAAATCAAAATATCCGAATCTGCCAGCGCTTTCCTTATGTCATAAATAATCCTCTGCGGCTTCAGGGGAAAAGAATCATCATCCGCTTTTTCCTCGTGATCGGCAACAATCGTTTTTCTCAGCCTGAAAAAATATTCAGGATTATTTTTTGGATGGGATTTCAGCTTTTCTCCCAAAGTTCGCAAAGTGCCGGATATATCGCCAATAACTTCCAGATCGGGATTATAATATTCATCAACCTCGCTTTGTATCACATCAATATGGAGTACCTTCTTTTCCTTGTTCTTGTTCCAGTGTACCGGGGAGAATTCAACAATGTTGTAGCCCAGTGTGATAACCAAATCAGCCCTGTCAAAGCCGCACACATAATAGTCCTTGGCATGAATTCCTGTTGTAAACAAAGAATATTTTGACCTGTCGCTGAAAGCGCCTTTACCCATCTGGGTATGAACTATTGAAATTCCCCTTTCTTCAACAAAAGAGTTTAATTGCCTGCTGACTTTTTCCCTGATGCAGCCGTTTCCTGCCAGTATCAATGGATTTTTTGCCTGTTTTATCATCTCAACAGCCTGCTCTATTGCCCTAATGTCTGCGCCCGGCCTTCTGACTTTTGTTCTCTGCAAAGGTTCGGCTTCAACATCTTTCTTTGCAACATCCTCAGGCAACTCCAAATGCGTGACTCCCGGCCTCTCCACTTCTGCAACCTTGAAAGCTTTCCTGACAGTTTCTGGAATAACCTGGGGGGTTGTTATTGAAGCGTTCCATTTTGTGATTGGCCTGAAA
>JBBSWR010000118.1:0-5405 GCA_038046185.1 Nanobdellota archaeon | reverse complement strand
GGTTTTTGCTTTTGACCTCAGCATTATTTTTTCTTTCATTTCGCTGTCTAACCTGGTTTAATATTTAATTTTATCGCATTCTAATGTTCTCGTCGTAAAAACGAAATATTTATATACCTGCTCGTCAAGAAAAGAAATAAGGCGTTAATGCCTTAGGCTAAGGTCTTAAAAAACAAGGGGAGGTTCTAAAATGGCTGAAAAAGTAGCGAAAGTCGGAGTCAAAAAGCAGAAGGGCTATCTTTATTTTGTCGACAAGCACGGCAATGTAGCCCGCGCCAAGATGTCAAGAGGCGGCCGCAAGAAAGGAAAAGCAAAAGTTGAGGCTGTGGCAAAGGCAGGAGTCAAGAAAAAATCAGGATACCTGTACTTCATTGACAAGCAAGGCGACGTTTCCTGCGCAAAGATGCAGAGAGGCGGAAGGAAGAAGAAAAGGAGATAAACTCTCTTTTTTATTTTATTTTTTAATTTTATTATTTCTTTATTTTCTTTCTATTTCCAGCAATTTTTTTAGTGAAGCAATTGCAACTTCAATCTGCCTGCTGTTCGGCTTTTTTGTCGTAATCTTCTGAAGCCATAATCCCGGCATTGAGATTAATTTAAATAAAAGGTTATTTTGCTTTTTGTCGCTTGCCTTTAGAATTTCATAGGATATTCCCGCAACAAAAGGTATTAACAAAATCCTGACCGGAAATAAAATTCCCTTTCTTACCCATACATTAAGACTTACAAAATTTGGATAGTAATGGGACATCAGCGACGGCAAAATTGAAAACACGAAAATGCTTACTATAAAAACTATCAGCAGGAAAGACGTTCCGCATCTTGGATGAAGGGTTGTGAATTCTTTCACGTTGCCTGCATTGAGCTTTTTCCCTTTTTCATAGCAGTGGATTGTCATGTGCTCTGCGCCGTGGTACTGAAACAGCACTTTGACGTCTTTCATAAATGAGATGGCATAAATGTAAACCAGGAAAATTGCGATTCTTATCAGCCCATCAGTGATGTTAAACAGAATTGGCTTTTGCTCTTCTGTTATTCCAATCAGGTTCGTGAGAAAATACGGAAGCGCGATAAAGAATATGATAACTGCGCCGACAGAAATAAGCATGGTTATGGCAATTTCATTTTTTCCCAGCTTTTCATCTTCTTCTCCGGCCTGCTGCGCGGACCAGATTATTGATTTTATGCCGATGACCATCATGTCAGCAAGATTCACAAATCCCCTTACAAAAGGCATCTTCAGAAATTTATTCTTTTTTGACGGGATATTTCCTTTTTTGTAAACAATTCCTTTTTTGTTCCTTGCAGCAACTACATACTTTTCAGGGCCCCTCATCATAACCCCTTCTATCACCGCCTGGCCGCCTACGTTGATTTTCTTATTCATACAACATTCACTCCCGGATTTACAAAAAGTAAGTCTTCTAGGGACATTCCTGCGATAACTGGATGTGATTTGCCTGTTAGCTCTTTTTTAGTTCTTTTTGGGTTTGGGGCCATAATCCATCTTCCGTCATTTATTATCTCTATTTCTCTTCCATCTCTCATTTCCCTTCTTGCAATTTCTACTTTTGGATTAAATTCTATTACATCTGTTTCAACCCATCTTCCGATTACCTTTCTTTGGTAAGGTTTTCCTTTTATTAAACTAGGAGTAAGGGAGTTTATTAGAATATCCCCATAAGCTTTTTCTACTTGTCTTGAAGCGGTGATAATCTGTCCATGATTTGGAATTAGCCCTGCTCTTTCGAATGGAGTGACACAGCTTCCAGAATAACAAGCAGCATTAATAAAAAGAAACCTATCTCCTCCTCTAAAAAGTTTTGCAAAATCTTCATAGGCATAAATTTGCCCATTTGGAAAAAAATAATCCGGTAGCCCATGGCCTTGGTAAATCACAACTACATCTAATGAGCGAAACTTAGGCAAATTATCAAAAAAACTTTTAATATCTGCTAAACTGCCCTCTCTGCCAGATGCAGGAACTACTTTTATTCTTTGCTGGGGGATTCCAACCCTATCTCTAACAAATTTAGCCATCCGTTCAGTTGCTTGATAATGAGGTGATTCATTGCCTGAAATCAAAAGTGCGTAAACCGGTCTTGCAAACATAAGTTTTGGATAAGAGTTTATTTTAAAAATGTTTCCAAAACCTTTATATTCATTCTGAATTAAACTGTTGCTATGAAATGCCCTTACTGCAATTTCGAGGAAACCCAGGTCATTGACACAAGAGAGACTGAAAATCTGGAGACTACGAGGAGAAGACGGGAATGCATGAAGTGCAATAAAAGATTTACAACCTATGAGAGGGTTGAGGAAGCGGATATCATCGTTGTCAAGAAAAACGGCAAAAGAGAGCGTTTTCAAAGGCAGAAAGTCCTTAATGGGATAATTGAGGCATGCGAAAAAAGGGAAATTCCCCTTGAAAAGATAGACAAGATTGTTGATGAAGTGGAATCTGACTTAAGGAAAAGGGATTCTGTCGAGGTTGAAAGTAAAGTCATCGGAGAGATTGTCATGAAAAAGCTGAAGAATCTTGACAAGGTTGCTTACATAAGGTTTGCCTCAGTTTACCGCGAGTTCGGGGATTTGGACAGGTTCACGGAAGAATTGGAGAAACTGCAGAAGAAATAAGCAAATTTATTAAGACCATTAATTTTCTTTTATTCCATGATAATTGGCTTAACGGGCAAGAACGCCGCCGGAAAAGGGGAGATTGCAAAGCACCTTCAGTCAAAAGGATTTGCTTATTTCTCGCTGTCCGATGCGCTAAGGGAAGAAGCCGCCAAAAGAAAGATGGAGCCCTCGCGAAATAACTTAATAATCCTTGGGAATGAGCTAAGGAAAGAATTCGGAAACGGAATACTTGCAGCCAGGATAAATGAAAAAATAAAAGGGGCAAAGGGAAAAGGGAATAATGATTTTGTCATAGACAGCATAAGAAACCCGGGAGAGATATTAGAGTTGAAAAGGAACGAAGGTTTTTTATTGGTTGGCGTTGTAACCGATGAAAAGATACGGTTTCAGAGGCTTTTGAAGAGGGGCAGGATTGGCGATGCAACGACCTTTGAGGAGTTCAGTGAGCACGAACAGCGCGAGAACAATAACGAGGAATCCGGCCAGCAGCTTGACAAGTGCCTCTCAATGGCTGACAAGCACATAAGCAGCAATGGGACAATAGAAGAAGCAAACCTGGAATTTGACAATTGGATGGGAAGTTTAAAATGACAAGAGCAAACTGGGAGCAGTATTTCATGAACATAGCAAAGGAGGTCGCCACCAGAAGCACGTGCGACAGGAAGCACGTTGGCGCGGTTATAGTTAAAGATAGGACTATTTTATCAACAGGATACAATGGAAGCATCAGGGGCATGCCTCACTGCGATGATGTCGGCCACATGATGGAGGACGGCCACTGCGTTGCTACAATACATGCAGAAACAAATGCAATTTTGCAGGCAGCAAAGAATGGAGTCATGATTGACGGAGCCGAGATATACATAACGGCAAGCCCATGCTGGCCGTGCTTCAAGATGCTCGCAAATGCGGGAATAAAAAAGGTTTATTATGGCGAATTCTACCGCGACCAGAGAATTTTTGATGCCGCAAATAAACTGGGAATAGAGCTGGTTAATATTCCGGTTGACCAGAAAACACTTTAGGAAATTGGAGAATTCTTAGTATAAAACGGATCTCTGACCAACATAACATATCTTCCATCATTTATTCTCCTGGGAAGGTAAGCTGTTGCAGCTTTGACTATATCCTCAGAGGTAACTGACTGCATCCTTTCTACTTCATTTATAGGGGCCACTCCAAAATCAAGATATTGCTCCACCGCCTGCACCAAATGCCTACTTCTTTCCAATTTTGATGCCATTTTATAAAGAATGTTATCCTTAAGTGCAGTTAGCTCTTTATCATCAATTGGGGTTTCCTGCAATCTTCTCATTTCTCTAAACATTATATCTATTGCTTGCTTTAGTTTGAGGGCATAAACTGGGGATCTTATTTCTAATAATCCCTTATTGTAGAGCCCATCATATTCACCATCTATTGAGTATGCTAAACCTTCATGGTCACTGATTATTCTAAATAATCTTGATTCAGTAAAAGAAACTAGTGCATGCGCCAACATTTTGACTTTGTGGCTATCTGGGGAGTTGTAAGGCGGGACAAGGATTCCTAGGCTAACGCGAGCCGAACTTTCTTCCGGGCTATCATTGTCCACCAAATCTGAGGCTTCCCTATGCAAGATTACTCTTTCTTCTAAAGGCCTAACAGAAGGCAGTTCTTTTTTTCTATTGTCGCCTGCAGGCATGCAGTCAAAATATGTTTGAATTAGCCCTTCAGTTTGAGGGGGCAATGGGCCTGCAAGGATTAATGTCATATTATTAGCATGATAAGACTGTGAATGAATCCTGACCAGATCGCTTATGGTGGCTTTGTTTAGAACAGGCCTTTTTCCAGCTACATCCAGCGCAAATGGGTGGCCATCGAATAATGCCCTATTATAATTTTGATTATCAATAAATTCCGGTCTGCTGTAATCATCTGCTATTTCCCTCATTATTCTTTTTCTTTCAACTCTGACTGGATCAAAAGAAGGCAAAAATACTAAGTCAGATATAAATTGAAGGAATAATTCTAATTTTTCAGGTAAAATTCCAATTTGGTAGGAAGTTCTATTAACGTCAGTTGCTGCATTAAAATACCCAAAAGTCGGTATAACTTCGCCTGCCAGCTCAGGGGGAAAATGTGCAGATCCTCCTTTAAATATTGCGTGTTCAAGAAGATGAAAAAGCCCTTCCTCACCTTCTTGCTCATGTGCCGAGCCAACTTCTACATTTAAAGTTCCGGATATTGTATTGGTTGGCGCCCTAAGCAGGGCAACGGCCATTCCGTTAGCGAGCTGAAATTGAGTGTAATTTCCGTCGAACAAAAAACTTTCCGATAGCCCATACATCAGTTTATTCCCTCAAAAGTAGGTATTTTTGATTGGTTTATAAAGATACTTAAAAAGAAAACATTTAAAATCTCGGATGAAAGGATTAGTGTTGAGGTGGAATTTATGCCAAACACAAAGAAAAAAAACACATCTAAGAAATCTTCTGGAAAGAAATCTAAGGAAATGAAGGGAAAAGGCGGAAGCTGCTGCTGCTGCGGAGAGAGCAAAAGCAAGGAAAGCTGCTGTTGATTTTTTCTTTAAAATGGAAAATAAAAAGAAGGGAGCTAGTTCCAAAATCGCCATAGTTGGCGCAGGGTTTGTGGGAAGCACAGCAGCTTATGCTTTATTGAATGACGGCGCTGCTTCTGAAATTGCCCTGATTGATGTCAACAGGGAAAAAGCGCAGGGCGAAGCAATGGATTTGCAGCATGGGCTGATGTTCAAGCCAAATGTG
>JBBSWR010000117.1:0-5187 GCA_038046185.1 Nanobdellota archaeon | reverse complement strand
GTTTAGCGCAGTGGATAGGATAATCGCTCTATTTAAAAACCTTATTGTTTCCAGAACAAAAAATAAAAAATAAAAAATTAATTACCATATCCGTTTGGAGTGGCGTGCGCAAACCAGATGTGTCCTGGCCCAAAGCTTGGATCTTTTCCTTGGTCCATAAGAACCTCAAACTGCCCCCAGACGCAGTATCCTCCTGCTCTTGACGGAACACCGCTCGTGGTACATCCTTGGTCCCATACTATCTTGTAGTGCCAAACTGCACCTGAACCGCCCGGGAACGCTCCGTTCCATTCATTGTCTTCCCATGCACCATAGCCGTTAGGGTCTGTCCATCCTTCTGCATTTCCTCTGTCCCATTCTGCATTCCATTTCATAAGCAGCTTATCGTTTGAATAATCACCCATACAGTTTGTCGGCGCTTCTCTTGCTAAACACCATTCGGATACAGGCCCGTTGAAAATTCTTGCTTTTCTGTTATACCCAAACTGGTCAAAACCGCCAGCTGCAAATGCCAATGTGGCCAATGTAAAGAACACAGCAACTAACACCAATATTTTTTTCATTCTTTCACCCCCTCCTCTTTGCAGAGAAATTTTAAAAAAAGATATCTGTAAGAAACCTGTTTATATAATTTGCTATTCGCGTACTGAAACTTTTTGGGCCTGACAAAAAGGCCGCCTAAAAATTGAGTGGAGCCTTATAATATTACTTTGATAAAAATTAAGCACAACCAACACTTTTATAAATTTCTTGACATTATCTATAGTTGCATTTCGTGTATAACCATTTATTTTCAATATAGAAATTAAACATAGCTATTAATAATATGATAACCTACGCAGATAAGCCATACAAGCCTGAACAGATAAGGCACATACTGAACCCGCTGATAGATAAATGGTTCTTTACGAGATTTAAAGAGTTCTCGCTGCCGCAGTTATTCGGAGTTATGGAAATTCATTCAAGAAATAACATTTTAGTCAGCGCTCCGACAGGGGCAACAAAAACTTTGACTGCTTTCCTGTCCATTCTGAATGAGTTGATTGATTCAAGCGAAAAAGGAATTCTGGAAAACAGAGTTTATTGTGTTTACGTTTCTCCATTGAAAGCTTTAAGCAATGACATTCAGGTAAATTTGGCTGAGCCGTTGAAAGAAATGGAAGAGATTGCTGGGAAAAAGCTGAACATAAGGGCGGCAGTCAGGACCGGAGACACGACAGCTTCCGAAAAAGCAAAAATGCTGAAGCACCCTCCGCATATTCTGATAACGACTCCTGAAAGCTTAGCTATTATGCTAAGCTCAATAAAATTCAGAGAGCTTCTTAAAAATGTGGAATGGTTTATTGCAGACGAGATTCACGCCCTGGCGGAAAACAAGAGGGGCGTTCATTTATCATTATCAATAGAAAGATTAAACAGGATTTCCCCTGCGATGACCAGAATAGGGTTAAGCGCGACAATAGCCCCATTAGATGAAATTGCAAAATTTCTTGTAGGATATGAAAAAGGAAAGTCAAGGGACTGCAAAATTGTTGACGTCCAGTTTCTCAAGGAAATGGATTTGAAAGTTCTATCGCCGGTTCCAAACCTTGTGGATGTGGAGCATGCAATGATTCACAATTCAATGTACACCTTGATTGATGACTTAATCCAAAGCCACCGGACAACCTTGGTTTTCACGAACACAAGGTCTGCGACAGAAAGAGTTGTGAATTACCTGAAAGAAAAATTTCCAAAAAACTACATGGAAAACATCGGAGCGCACCATGGCTCGCTGTCAAAAAGCTTGAGGCACAATATCGAAAGCAGGCTGAGAAAAGGCGAACTGAAAGTGATTGTCTCAAGCACGTCGCTTGAGTTAGGAATTGATATCGGATTTATTGATCTGGTAATCTGTCTTGGCTCCCCGAAATCCGTTGCAAGGTTCATGCAGCGCGCCGGACGTTCCGGACACAAACTGCATTCAACAGTAAAAGCAAGGATAATTGTTCTTGACAGGGATGATTTGGTGGAATGCGCTGTTCTTTTAAAATCTGCAATCGAGAAAAAGATTGACAGGATACACATTCCGACAAACTGCCTTGATGTTTTGGCGCAGCAGATTCACGGAATTTCCCTTGAGCAAAGGTGGGATGTTGAAGAATTATGGAAATTGGTAAAGCAAAGCTACTGCTACATCAATCTCGAAAGAAAAGATTTCAATGAGGTTCTAAATTATCTTGCCGGAAAATATATTTCGCTTGAAGACAGGCATATTTACGCAAAAATATGGTTTGATGAAGATTCAAATGAAATGGGAAGAAAAGGGAAAATGTCAAGAGTAATTCACATGACAAATATCGGAACAATTCCCGAAGAGTCTTACATCACGGTAAAAGCCGGCGAGCAGCCGATTGGCGCCATTGACGAGGCATTTCTCGAAAGGCTGAAGCGCGGAGATGTTTTTGTCCTGGGCGGAGAAAAATATGAATTCCTGTACGCTAAAGGAATGGTTGCGTACGTCAATGCCTCAGTCATGAGGTCTCCGACAATCCCGTCATGGTTTTCTGAAATGCTCCCGCTAAGCTTCGATTTAGCGCTGGAAATCGGAAGGTTCAGGAAATTAATAAATGAGCAATTCTGCAACAGCAAATCAAAGAAAGAAATTTTGGAGTTCATAAATAAATACCTTTACGTTGACGCAAACGCTGCCGAATCGATTTATGACTATTTCTATGAGCAGTTCAATTACGCGGAAATACCGTCGCATTCAAGAATAATAATTGAGCACTATACCGATGACCAAAGCAGGAGAAAATATTCAATCTTCCATACTTTATACGGGAGAAGGGTAAATGACTGTTTGTCAAGGGCAGTTGCATTCGCAATCGCCCGGACTCAGCATAAGGATGTTGAAATCGGCATAAATGACAACGGGTTTTATGTTGCATACAACAGAAGCATAAATATCATGCAGGTATTTAATCTGGTTAAATCAAAAGAGATGCGCAAAGTCATGGACATGGCTATCGAGCACAGTGAAATCCTTAAAAGAAGGTTCAGGCACTGCGCAGGAAGATCATTGATGATATTGAGAAACTACATGGGGCATGAAAAAAGAGTCGGCAGGCAGCAGGTTTCCTCTATGATACTGATGAGCGCTGTCAAGAGAATTGATCCAAATTTCTGCATCCTAAAAGAAGCAAGGCGGGAAGTTCTCGAGGATCTGATGGACATTGAGAATACTTCAAAAGTCATTGAAGGCATTGAGCAGAAAAAAATTCTTGTAAAGGAAATAAGGACATCGCTACCAAGCCCGTTTGCATTTAATATCGTGTTGCAGGGATTTACAGACCTCCTTAAGATAGAAGACAAGGTTGAATTCATCAGAAAGCTGCACGAGCAGGTCATGGCGAAGATAAAGATGGGGAAAAAATAATTTTTGCTGATATTGAATAGAATAAAAACGAAAAATTATTATCAATTCAATTTTTTTCCTATCTCTTTTTTCAGCGCGCTAATGTGCAGTTCGAACTTCAGCTTCAAGGCTTTCCAATCTTCGTATTTCAGCAACTGCCCACGATAGTTTATTGCATTTCTTTTCAGCCGGATTGTTTCCAAAAATTCCCAGTCAAGCTCAAGCTCTGGATGCTTAAAGCATATGTATGCATTCTTGCACTGATGGTTATCTGCTTCAATTCCGTCAAAAAGAATGTATGCTTCAATCAATCCCCTCAGTGATTCATAATTATCCCTGAAAACGAAAGTCCAGTCAGTGCTGTCTTTTGGGATATCCTTTGATTTGCTGTTGATAAAATCCAGCCCTTTCTCCGCAACTGCCTTTAATGATTTAATAAGCTCTACGTCAACATACTTTTCTTTTATGCTTCCTGCGCTTATGCAAAGTTTGTATGACTTATCAAGATTATCGATTGTGATTTTCATTTATGCAACCTCCGCTATATCCTGTATCTGGCCTTTTAAAACATACCCATTTATTATGTTTTTGATAATCCCGGTCTTAACTTCCTGAAGTTCTTCTTTATTTTGAAAGATATGTAATTCTATATTTCTATGCAGCTTAAGCTCATAAATGTTTTTATCAAAATCCGAAATATCTCCAAAAACAAAAATATCTATATCTGAATTTTTATACCAGTCCCATCTAGCAATGCTGCCAAAAATGATTATTGTTTTTGCGGTTTTCAGAGATAAAAGTTTAGGAATCAATCCGCTTTTATGAAGTTGCTCTAAAGCATAAATTCTCTTAAGGGAATAATAAACAGGATTATCGCTGCCAACAGTAAAATATGGGAATTTTCCTTTTTTCTTAACATAATTAAGCAATCTTTCTTTAATGTACTTCCTTAGCCACTTGTTTGCTACGGCTTTTGTAACTTTTGCCTCTCTTACCATCTCTTCAAAGTGCCATTCTTTCAATGGGCTGTTTTCCAGTATTAACTTTAATATATTCTCTTCTTTGCTTGGGCTTGCCATGATAATTAGTATATCTTAGATATACTATTTAAACCTTTCGGACTGAAAAAAATTTAAGAATGCAATCAAACCTTATTCAAACATTAATTCTCCTTTCTCCTCGAATAATCTCTTTCTGTGACCTTGATAATATCTTCTTTCCTGCCTAATTCTTGAAGTGCTATCTTTGTATTTTCTTCAGGCATCCTGCATTTCGGGCATCCCGGGCCAAAAATTTCGATTTTAATAATATCATCCTCCAAATTATTTTTTATGAGCGACTAATTTCAGGCTTTCAACTGGAAAGCCTTTGTATTGCCTCTTACTGATTTTCTTATCCTCAGAGAGAATCTTGACTTCGAATCCCGCTTCTTTCATTAGTTTCAAATATTCTTTTTTTAGAATGGCTCCACCTACACAGCTTGAAATTAAGTCAGTGTCGTTCCTGCCCATTTCAGATAATTCTTCCAATAAAACCATATCGGAGACAAACATTTTTCCGCCATTCTTCAAAACCCTGTACGCTTCCTTGAAAACTTTGGCTTTGTCTGGAGAAAGGTTGATTACACAATTGCTGATAATCGCATCAACAGAATTGTTTTCTACTGGAAGATTTTCAATATCTCCAAGCCTAAACTCAACATTTGAATATTTGTACTTTTTTGCATTTTCTTTTGCTTTCTTAATCATCTGCGGGGTCATATCCACTCCAATTACTTTCCCAGAATTTCC
>JBBSWR010000116.1:0-7588 GCA_038046185.1 Nanobdellota archaeon | reverse complement strand
TATTATATAGTTCGGAAGATTGTTTATAATCATTTTCCATAATTTAACCTTGAATTTAATCTTAATCCCTCTCAAATTGCTCAAAATAAGATCTTGGTATATTTTAATTAAATTCTATATCAAGTTCAATAAAATCATTTTATTTCTCATTTAGAACATTATACTCTATTTTGAAAATTTTTACATGATACTTGAATCCTATATCCGTAGAATCAAATTCTTTTATCAAATAAGGGTAATTTTTCTCATTTTCAAATACATTAATTAAAAATTCGGGTCTATTCCTATTGTCATCAACTAACAGATACTTTAATCCGTGATCTTTTCCATAATCTAGAAATTCTTCTAAAGACTTGAATTTTTCTGCAAATAATACTGTTATTTTACCATGTATCGCCATTCGTTTTCCACTAAAATCCTGAAAATCTGAAAATCCAACAGTTCGTAGATACACTGATTCTGGATGATAATCATTAATCACTGTGGTGCGTTTTGCAACTTCTTCTGCAATTTTAATTGACTCACGTTCATACTCATTATCTATTTTCCAATTTAGAAATAATATTGATGAAATCAATATTCCTAATATTATTAAAACTAAAATAATATTTTTTCTTTCAAATCTTTCAACAATATTTTTTATTGTAAAAATTGAAATCAAGCTAAAAAGTGGGAAAATAATATACAAATATCTGAGTTCTTCAATTCCTCTAGAATATGCATAAATAGCAGGTAAAAGTAAAGTTAACCCACACACAATTATTGTATAATTATTATGATTCTTGTTTCTAAAAATCATGTAAATTCCAAATGGAATGAAAAGAAAATATATTGGAATTGTTGACCAGCTAATTAGTTTTCCAAAAATATAAGCACCATTAATTAAAGAGAATTTTGCATTTACTTGATCAGATGATGTAATACCGATAGATGCTATCTTTGCACCTCCTATAACGTGGCTAATTATTCCATCCTGACCAGTATTCTGAATTCTAATGTATGCTATTGGTAGTAAAACCAAAATAAAAATTGATAGAGCTATAAGATATCTAAAAATAACTTTGTTCTTACTTCTAAATCTGATAAAGAACATTACTGTAAGAGGAATAATCAATAACAGACCTTCATACCTAACTAGTGAGAACAAAGCGGCAGTAGCAAATGAAATATATGTGATTTTAATTCGATCACTCAAAAATAAAACAAAAGTTGAAATTCCAATCAAAATGAATAATGGTTCTGTAAGACCTGATATTGAATTCTGGATTATTCTTGGTTCAAGTACGAACAAAGATGTTCCAATTAATGCATATGGTTTATCAAAAAATTTTTTACATAACAGATACATCGGAATTATCGTCACAACTGAAATTGCAATAGTGGCAAAACGTTGTACATACATCAAATCTAGAAAATTATCTGATCTTATCACTGAAAACAACACTGACAAGGTTAATGGCCATAAATTATTAGGGAATGAATAATCTGATGGAATATGTCCTAATGTACTAGTATCACTAGCATACCAAAAATACAGTAACCCATCTAATGAAATTGGAATTCCATATGGGAAATAGTATAGTCTGATTATGATGCCTATACTTGCAAGAATAAACAGACAAATCCCAACATTTTTGGTTACAAATTTTGTTTTTGTTTCAATTGATTCAGACATACACTCTCTTCTCTTTTTATTGTAAATAGTTTTAATCTATCACATACTTGTTAAAGTCTGGTTTCATTTTACTATTAACCGCGAATAAATACACACAATTTACCGTAGATGATAACACAAATGATAGTGCAGCACCTATGATTCCTAATATTGGACCCAAGATAATAACACCGCCTATATTTACCGTAAGCGACATGATTACTCCAATTAGGACAACTCTGTTCTTTTCCGTTGCAAGAAATTTTGAAATTATCATAAGACCTAATGTTGCTGGAATTGGATGAAAACTCAAAATTTGTATTGCTGGAATTGCTTCAATATAATTTGGAAAGAATGCTGGTATCACGACTGGCGATAAAGTTACTCCTAAAACCGCTATGCCTACTGAAATCAAGACTGTTATCTTTTTTATTACAAAAGTAGATTTTCCACTTGCATCGTGTGGCAGAGTGTATTTGTATATTACATTTGGAAGTATCATAAGTATTCCAACTATCTGTAAAGCGAAAGAATAGTTTCCTAATAGGCCGAATCCTAACATTGGTGCAATAATTAGTTTATCCACTTGACCGCGTGCAACACCAGAAAATGTTTGTGCAAAACTTGTCAAAAAAAATGTAAATCTTTCTTTTAATAAAATTAAATCAATTCGTGATTCTTTGAATCCTCTATAAATCTGCAAAATATACGGCATGTAAGATAATGCAAGACCAACAAGTAACCCATTTATATCAAATAAATAAAATAAAATAATTGATAGTGTTGCGCCAAGAATTTTTTGCAGAACAAAAAATTTTGAATAAAATGTAAACATTTTCTTTCCAAATGATTCGGAAATAGCTAAATTACTAATCACAAAACCTAATGTAAGTATGATTATTTCAATTTTGTAATAAATAAAAAATAATACTACGGAAGTAATGGCAGTTGATATTAAAACAATAAAGTATATCGTAGATTGGAGTTTTACATCTTTTGGTATGTACACTCTTAACATGTTTTCAGAACCAAGTAAGGAAACTGTTGAAGCTATACTCGCAATTGCAATATAATAATGAATTTCACCGTATTTCTCTGCAATTACTACTGATGCTAGATAAAGCCAAAAAATCGAAGAAATTGCATTTCCTACTATATCTGCGACGCCTATGGATGAAATGTTTTTAATTGTTGTAAAATTATTCTTGATGTAACTCCAAATTTTTATCATATCTTAAAATTCAGCGATTATTCTCTCTTACCAAATTTACCATGGAATACAAAATTATAGATGTAACTGCAAAAATTACTCCTATTAACACACTTCCTATCGCAACTAATGTAATGTTTGTTATCAACTCTCTGTTTCTGGCATATTCATCTATTGACCATAATGAAAAACTTAGTCCTATAATTAGAAAAATTGCTCCTGGAATTCCATAGAATTTTAGTGGATGTTCTATGGAAGTAAATTTTATTGTACTCATAAAAACAGAGGCTCCGTGTGATAGGGCATTATGCGTTGATGAATCTTTTCCATAAAGAATTGTTATTGGGATCTCGGCAATTCTAAAATTCTGCTTACTTGCCTTGATTAGAATTTCTGTTGAAACACCCATTCCATACTCGGAAGGCATTATTACATCCAAAACTTTTTTGCTATAAGCTCTAAATCCACTTTGAGAATCTGTTATTTTTTCATTCATAGATAAATTAGTTAGTTTTGTGATTGCTTTGATGCCAAATTTTCTATATTTAGGTACTTTTCGTATGCCGTTCTCATTAAATCGTGATCCAATGACTATGTCCGCTTGATTTTTTAAAATTGGTTCAACTATTGGCATTATGTCTTCCACTCTATGTTGACCATCCGCATCAAATGTCACTAAAATATCCGAATTCATTTCGCGTGCTTTTAGAAAAATACTTTTAATGCCTGCACCATATCCTAAATTTTTTGGATGGTTAACTACTATTGCACCTAGTTTTTCTGCAATCTCTCCAGTCATGTCTGATGAACCATCATTACAAACTATGATGTGATCTGTAATCTTTCTTAATTTTAGAATTAATGCTCCTATATTTTTTTCTTCATTATAGGCAGGAATACCTATTACCAAATTTGACATTTTGCTTTCAACATATGTAATTACTATTCATCTATAAAATATACTATTCACTCATCAAATTATTGCTTCACAATAGCTGTTATGACTTTATCCTGCATCTCTCTTGAAATACTAGTATAAAGTGGAAGAGAAATGATTTCTCTGTATGCTTGTTTTGCATTATCTAATCTATCGTATATTTTTGCTCTTTTCTTAAACACGGTAAATTCGTGTAATGGCTTATAGTGAACAGACGTTCTAATGCCCTTTTTTAATAATATTTCAAATAGTTTGTCTCTTTTAATTCCATATTCATCTTTTATTTTTATTACGTAAAGATGATAAGCATCAGACTTGTCTGATAACGGAGTTTTAATTCCTTTTATCGTCACTAGCTTTGAATTATAATATTCACAAGCTTTTCTACGCATCTGATTTAGAATATGAATTCGCTTTAATTGACTAATTCCTAATGCTGCTCTTATCTCATCTAATCGATAGTTATATCCAGGTTCTGTAACATCATAATCCCATGGTCTGCCATGTGAATATCTCTGCGTCAATGATTTTGTTATGCCGTGATTTCTAGCGGTTCTTATGTGATCTGCAATCATCTTGGATTTAGTGATAACCATTCCACCCTCAATTGTTGTAATATTTTTAGTAGGGTAAAAACTAAAACAACCAGCATCACCAAAAGTACCGACATGCTTTCCACCGTACTTTGCTCCAATAGCATGGGCACAATCTTCAATAACTTTTAAATTATTTTTATTGGCAATTTCCATAATTCTCTTCATATTGCAGGATCTTCCAGCAAAATGAACTGGAATCACAGCTTTTGTCTTTGATGTTAAACTATTTTCTATTGACTTGACTGATATATTCAAATCGTCATCATTTACATCTACAAAAACTGGTGTTGCACCTGTCAATAACACTGCGCTTGCGGTTGCTACAAATGTCATATCTGGTATTAACACCTCGTCATTTTTGCCAATGCCTAATGCCTTAAGCGATAAATGCAAAGCAGCGGTTGCATTTGAAACACCTATAGCATATTTGGATCCAGCAAATACCCTAAAATCATTTTCAAACTTTCTTAAAATTGGACCGTCAGTTAACAATGGCGAGGCTAATGCACTAATGACCGCCTTTTTATCATCATTTGATATTTCTGGGGCAAAGAATGGAACTTTTATTGTGTTGTTAAAAGCGTCTCTTGCCGTCAATGATAAAACTTTCAAATGCTGTAATTTATCTATTAACTATCTCTTCATAGACTTTTAATGTATTCTCAGCCATTTTTTTTGAATTACACACATCTTGTACCATTCTATAACCAGCTAAACCGTATTCGGTTCTTATTTTTTCATCATTTAATAACTTCAATATGG
Source organism: Nanobdellota archaeon (assembly GCA_038046185.1). Taxonomy (GTDB): domain Archaea; phylum Nanobdellota; class Nanobdellia; order Woesearchaeales; family GW2011-AR4. The sequence continues at coordinate 2,429 of JBBSWR010000116.1, read as the reverse complement.
CGCTAGCTAATTCACTAGGATTCTCTGGTTCAACTAATATTGAATTTTCGCCGTTTGTTATAGTGTGAGGAATGCCGTGTACATTTGTACTTATTACGGGTTTTTTAAATGCAAATCCTTCAAGAGGAGTTAAGGGGGAAAGTTCCCATCTTGATGGTAATGTTAAAAATTGACAAGCTGAATATGCCGCTAGCACATCTTCTCTTGGAGGTTTTTTAATTACAATAACATTCTCACTTATTTTTAATTCATCAATAATTTTGTACATTTCTGATTCAAAACCAAAATCAACTCCCATTATGACAAGTTTTATGTTTTGAGCATACATGTTGTCTTTAATAATCGCCCAAGCCTGAAGCAAAATATCTATTCCCTTGACTCTGTGAAATCTTCCTAAGAATAACACAAAATCACTATTAATTTTGTACTTTGCCTTAAAATCTACCTTAGATTGATGTAACTCATCTAAACTTATTCCGTTTCTAATGACAGAAATTTTTGAGGTTATGCTGTAATGAGAAAATATTTCTTTTTCATATTCATTTGGTACAATAATTTTTGTAGCTTGATTCACTACGAAATGTATCATTGGACTTTGTACTTTGTATAATAATTTTTTAATTAGATTGGCTTTTTGTAGGTCTGGATGGGTAGTAAGTCCACCCTGATCTGATATTATTAATGGAATTTTGTATTTTTTTGATACCAATGCAGCAATAAATGACTGAAAACTTCTAACACCTATGGTGTGAATTACGTCTGCCCTGTTTTTTTTCATCTCAAAGTACATTCCAAGGTTTACATAAAACAGCTGGTACGATAGCCAAACATGAGTACGATTTATCTTAAAACCGTGAATAGATTCTATTCTTGGGAGCTTTTTGTTGAATGTATTTGGATTGTTAGCAAAATCTAGATCCGTAGTATATATCGTAACATCATGACCTATTTTTGCCAGCTCTCTAGCAATGTCTACACAAAGAAACATTATCCCGCCAAACTGGGTAGCAGGTAATGATGCGGGACAAGCAAGCGCTATTTTCATTTGAATACAATTCAATTCATTATCTTAGTTTTAATTGCTTTTTATCAAATACTTCTACTAAATACCAACAACTTTATCTAAACTACACATTTGGAAAATAAATAATAGGTATGAATAGTCTGTCATTTTTGGCCAATTTTTTGGTCTATGTAATAACAAACCCCAAAACAGGTAGACAAATACTGGATGCAAAATATCAATCTAGGCAGGATTCCAAACATCTCGTGTTTAACTATGCAGAAAAAAAATCACAACTCGATGATATAATCAAAGATCTTTTTCCAGAATCTCAACATACGATTGAAGATTTTAGAAAAAGCACTATTGAAGTGCAAAACCATATTGATAATTTTTTTGACAAGTTAAAAAATGAAATATATCCTTCAAAGAAAAAACCATATCCACTTGAATATACACTTGACAATAAAAGCGGCCTTTTTCTCTACATCTTGTGTAAAATAATCAAACCTGAAAAAATAGTAGAAACTGGAGTTGCATATGGTCTTAGTAGCATGTATATTTTACAGGCATTGTTTGAGAACAAAAAAGGTACATTGTATTCAATAGATTCTGTTTTTACTCCCTGGCAGTCAAAAGAGATGATTGGTTCAGCAATTCCATTACATCTACGTCAAAACTGGAAACTTATACTTGGATCATCATCTGAAAAACTAAAGGAAACTCTATCTACTTTGGGTTCTTTGAACGTATTTTTCCATGATAGTTTACACACTCGTAAAAATATGACATTTGAGTTTGAAACGGTATGGCCTTTTGTAACGAAAAATGGATTTCTGATATCTGATGATATTTCAGGTAATAATGCATTCCATGATTTCTATTCAAAGATGAATTTAGAACCTTTCATATTACCGCAAAATGAAAAGTCCTTTTTAGGTATACTCAAAAAACAATAGATTAATTTTTCGTTGCGTACAAGAAACCAATACTTGGCAAAATTTTTCTAGTAGTTATTGTATACGCTGATGATTTTAGTTTTTTAGTAATGTCTTGTAATAGATGTGGTTTGGTATCTGCAAAATGATATTCGATACACATCTTGCTGATTTTATCAAAGTATGGCGATGATAGAGATTTGATTATTTCATATTCCTCGCCTTCACAATCTATCTTTAGAAAATTGCATCTTTCCAATCTGTTTGAATCAAAAATATCTTGCAATGAAATTGACTTTACCTGTATTTGTTTTGATCCAGTGACATACATGCTGTGACCTGCTTCATCCTCATTCAAATAGATGGTGACGATTCCTGTGCTTGCTGAAACTGCCGCATTAACTGCAACAACATTTTTGATATTATTAAGATCCAAATTTGCCTTTAACAAGTCATAGTTTTCTTTTATTGGCTCAAAGCAGTAGATC
>JBBSWR010000115.1:0-1961 GCA_038046185.1 Nanobdellota archaeon | reverse complement strand
GCAACAACATTCGCAAGAGCGCCGATTCGCATTGCCTCATACAGGGCAAGCGCTTCCTTGCTTCTTATTTCTCCAATGATTAATGCAGAATCGCCCATTCTCAAAGTTGTTCTTATCCCCTCGTCAGCTGGAACTTCCGAAGTTCCTTTTGATAGGGCAGCAGCTACTTTCATTGACTGGATGTTGTAGCCCAATTTTCTCAGTGAATTTGTCGGAAGCTCCATAGTGTTATGAGCTACTATATTTTCACATACGAAGCTTTCACATTCCGGAACAGATATATCGTAGACAAAATCTTCAAAATTTTGTATTATCTCTATGGATTTTACCCCATCCCAAAATATATCAGAATTAGCAAGCAATGATAAATTGTTTTTTAGTTCACAATTTTGCATTGATTCTACTATGGTAGATAATCGTGTTCTTCCAATATTATTGTTTCTTAATATATAATCCCTGTATTTAAAACTCCTGTATCCACTATAAATTTCTTTTTTAGCTTCCAAAGAAAGCGGAATAACATCTGAAGTGTCATGTGTGCTGGACTTAGCGCACAGCCTTTTCAGGGCATTCATTTTGTATTGTTGCAAAAATCCTATATTTTCGTTGAATTTAACAAAATCTTTTATTGTGCTTATGCCTGCGTTGTAGGTCCCGTCTTTTTTTAGCGATCCAATCCGCAGGTTAATGCCAAAAACTGCCAGCAAAAATTGCAGGTCCTTCAAAAGGCCGATTGATGCAAGGGGTATAGCCAATTCCCTGTCTGAAGCACATCCATCTCCGGAGAAAATTCCTTTTAATACGCAGGATATCTGGCCTCTTGAAGTATTGAAAATCCAATCCGGAACTCTTTTTGTGTAGGCATTTCCATTAAGATACAGGCACTCTTTCATCAATATCTTTAATGGCTTGGAATTAATCATATAAGAAACTCCATCGGAATGTAATTTTCTTTTTAGATTGAGCGATCTTGCCACATTGTCAAATATTTCCCGGTCCTCATTATCATTGCAGGATACTATGACGCTGTTTTTATCGTAGCATCCGTCAGCAATCCATAATCCCAGGAATGTGAGGAAATCATTATTCAGCTCAATATTCACAGGAATTTTTGTCGGGCTATTGTTGTAGGAGAAGCAGGCATCATTTCCTATTTTGATTCCTTGATTTATTAGGGATAATAGCACTTGCTGCGGCAATAATCCTTTCCTAAACCAATTTGAGGCAGCCTCTTTACTATAACCCAATTCTTTTTTTAGGCTTATAATCTCTTTTTTATTTTCCAAAAGTGCTTTTCTGATGGAATTTCCATAAAAGAAAGTTTTTGGAATTCTGGCTAACTGCTCTAATAAATTCAGATTTTGAACTGGCTTGTTGTCAATATTGATGACTCTTGGAACAGCTATATGGCTGCCCTGTTTTAAATCATTTGCCTTGACTTCAACGATGTTCGCTTCCTTATCAAGCCCGAAAAGAGAATGGTCTCCAGTTACTTTGATTACCCTTCCAGTTCTGGTTTCTATTTTGTAAACTGGCTTTTTTACTTTGTGCCTGATGAATTTGCTTACTGGGGAAAGTTTTATTTTTCCTTGCTTGTCCATTGCGAATACTTTTATATTTTCTGGATTGCCGGTAACTTCATGTTCTGTGAGATTGTACCATTGCCCATACTTGTTTATAAGCTCGTCAATTAAAGCACCTATAGTGGTTCTTTCAATATTTCCATTTCTCTGAATAATAATACTTGAATCTCCGGCAACGCTATCTTCAATTGTTATCACGCGGTATTTTCTCATTAATTCAACCAGCACAGCGCCCAATAAGCTTGTTTTTCCTGCGCTTCTTGTTCCGGCAATGAGCATAGAGCGCGAGCCGTCAATTAGAAAACTCATTATGCCGGCTGCCAACGGATTCAACATTTTGTTCTTCATGAACAACGGCAGTGTCCACGGCTTGTCCCT
>JBBSWR010000114.1:0-2026 GCA_038046185.1 Nanobdellota archaeon | reverse complement strand
GAGACTACCGAATTTATCAATAGATTCAGGAAATATGTTGGAATTAGGGCTTTGAAGGTTGGAGATTTTTAAAATGGAAATTTTAGAAAATTCTAAATTTCCTACTACTAAATGCTAGTTGTAATCTTTTTCTGGATATTTCTCTATTATGTATGGCATCAATGTTGTTGGGTTCAATATCTAAAATCTTATTGTAAACTACTATTGCCTCAATATCTCGATTTAATCTAGCCAACGTCACACCCTTATCATTTAATGCTGTAATATCGTTTGGTTTCAATACTAGATATTCATCAAAGAAGAGTACTGCCTCTTGTAATTTGTTTAGTTTGAGTGATGCTATGCCCATGTTGTATAAACTTCCTACATCTAACGGTTCAATTTTCATAGATCTGTTAAAGCATGCATATGCTTCATCATAATATCCTAATTCAAAATATAATTCGCCTAAAGCTGTTAATGTTGATACTGACTCAGAATTTATCTTCAAGGCTTCCTCAAATATGCGTCTAGCCTCGTTAACCAAGTTTTCTGCACCTATTGGGTTGTTTGACATTGCCAATTGTTTTGATATTGCTTTTAATGATTTACCTTGATTAGTTAATGCAACAACATCAAATCTGTTAATTCTCAACACTTCATTAAAAAATGGTAGAGCACAATCAGGTAATCCAATATCCAATATCAAGGCTCCAAAGTTATTCAATGTATCAACATGGTTTTTGTCTACTTCTAATGCTCTTTCAAATAATTTTATTCCTTTTTCAAAATCTTCGATCTTGTCGTTACAAGTAGCACTGTTGTTTAATGCTCCCATGTGATGAGGATCAATATATAGTACTTTTGTATAATATGATAACGCTTCAGGATATCGTTTTAACTCAAAACATGAATTACCAGCTAACAATTTTGAATCAATATTTTTTTCATCAATCTTTATTGCCAAATCATAAAAATTTTTTGCTTTCTCAAATTTTTTCAGAAGATATGCAGTATTTGCGTCTTGCATATACCTTTGAATTTTTATGAAGTCTTGAAGTTTTTTCTGTTGTTTTTCATTTCTTCTTGTATTGACAGCATCTATAATCATACCAATACCTATACCAGTACCAAAGCCCATAATTCCTTGTGCGTAAAAGAGAAGGGCGTTATCTTTAGAACTACTATATTTTACCGTAAAAATCGGTCTGTCATTCGAAATATCCCAAAGTAAAATTGGATTTCTTCCACCATCTTGATTTTCAATTGAACTTAAATGTGAAACTGGTTCTGTATTCCACTCATCAAATTCTTTATCAATCGTTATCTTCAGCGTAGATTCGTTTACTTTATTCCATCCAAAAGAAAATGGTAAAGTTGATTTGTTAAGATCATTTACAAACTGAAGAATTTCGTCATTTGATGGAGTACTAGAAAAAGGTACAACCACATAATGATTTGGAAATCTCCAAGAATCTATTTTCTCTGTAAGATTAAATTTGATGCTTCCAAAATCATTATCTACACAAGAAATAGGTGTACATGTAAAATTCTTAAAAAGAACCACTGAGCCAGAAGAAAAATTTTTGATCTGCCAATTGTTAGGCATTTCATCAACTATGCCTTGATATGGTATTACTATAACCAAAGAACCATTATTCATTAGCTTTACTGAATAGTCCACATAAAGAATCTGAGGAGAAGTTCTGGTAATAAAATTGAAATCAATCTTTGAAACTTGGATAGATTCGCTATGAGCCATCCCGAGTTCTTCTTTTGGTTGTTCAGCTTCATAGTGTAAAAATTCTGGAATGTAAAATGCCACACCTGCAATAATTAGAAATACAAATCCAATAGCAAGGGTAATTCTAAAATCCAATAGATTTTCTTATTAATTGCAGATAAAATCTTTAGGTTATACCGATCATTAACCTACTGATCGTTTTTTTACTTGGTTTGAATGTGCCATTTCTTACTGATTTTTTGAGTCTGTACAGTTGATTCTTTGCGATCCCTAGTTGTTTGGCATCTTTTACACTCATATTCA
>JBBSWR010000113.1:0-2017 GCA_038046185.1 Nanobdellota archaeon | reverse complement strand
TTAGGAAATGCAGGCCGAAGCAGAGTAGTTAAAGGATTTTTTTGGAAACATAATGTTGAAAATCTGATAAGTGAACTTAGCAAACTCAAAACCAGATGAAATGTTTAAAATTTATCTAATTGTGAGAATTCACTTGCCACTTTTTGTGGTGTATTCAATTTCCAGCGGCTTTTAACTGTTTACTATAATCCTTTTTTTGTCGAAATCTATCTTTATTTTGTTCGCATAATAATCTCTAATAAGCTTGCGAAAGGGGTCTTCTATGATGTGGTGAATGGCCATTGCTATTAAAGTGGTTATGATTATAGGTATAACCAGTAATAAAATATTATTGACGTGATATGATGATAGTGTTCTTATTATTACATATCCAATATTCTGATGAATTAAATATAAAGGATATGAAATTAATCCAACATACTGGATAAGTTTGTTCTTTAGTATGGTTAATTTTTCTAGAATTGTCAGGTAAAATACCGAAAAAAATAAAAAAATGACTGTGAGGCGTGCAATGTCGGATACAATGAATTGTATTATCAAGCAGCAAAATAGTAACATATTCTTGTTTAAGCTGTTTCCTTCGTTCTTTATTTTATAAAATAATATCCCTGCTAAAAATAAGTTGAAGTATTTTATAATAAATATCGAAGTAATTTGAGATTTAAAAGGAACCGGCAATAAATGAACTAGTACAATAAAGAATAGTGCATAAAATCCAAATTTTTCCACACTTTTTAACTTTTTAAAAATAAATAAAAGTAAAATGACTATATAAAACTCTATTTCAACCACAAGTGTCCAATAAACTCCGTCTACCGGCGGCACAAAAATCCAGCTTTGCAGCATAGAGAGGTTTAATATTGCATTATAGAGGCTTACTTCTCTTCCCGGAAGTGAAAAGATAGAAACTACTGTAAAAGTCAAAAGTACTGCAGTCCAGTAAGACGGATACAGCCTGGCAATTCTCGCTATAACAAAATCCAAAGGTTTTTTGGCTTTTTCAATCGTCATAAAGATAACATAACCACTAATCATAAAAAACAAATCAACCCCTAAGAAACCATATGGAAACAGAACAAGTGGTCCGGTTTCAAATCCGTATATTTGGTTATAGCGGAAAGTAAGGTGGAATAAAACAACCATAAGGACGGCAACTCCCCTAAGGGAATCGAGATCACTAAACCTGGGTGAGATTTTTGCCGTAGGCATATAATTTATTTTATTTTTGTAATATTATAAATGTAAATACTGTAGCCTACTCTATCTATTGGTGTCAAATTCTGCAGCCATTCAAAGCAGCTTTGGTTTTTAAATAGAAACGGCTGCTTTAAGTCTGCTACACTAATTGCAACCAGCCCTTTCACGGGCCTGCAGTCTTCTATATCATTAAGCGGGCTGTCTATTCCCTTGTATCTGAATGTCCCGATGCTGGGCAGATAATTGTATGAAATGTTGTAATATTCGGGATAAACCTGGCCGAAGTAGCTAAATGATATTTTATTTATCTTATTTTTATCCATATAATTCTTTAACAGCTTTAAATCCTGACCCCAATCAACATCAACGTTAATGCTTACCTTATAGCCATTATTCATTCCTACAAACTCATTGTAATAAGGAAGATAAAATGGAAATGTAATCAATGAGGCAAGAGCATACCAAATAATTAGCGCCAAAATCGCATAGTTAAGCCGCTTTTTGTTCTTTATGGCAGCATTTGGCAGCTTGCTTACGAAAACAAACAGGAACGGAAATATAGGAAGAAAATGCCTGAATCCGTTTGCAACAGGGCTTAATGAAAAAAGCAATGCAAAAATGGCTATTGGAATTATGAGGAAGCAATCATCAATTATTCCATTTTTTGCAATTTTCTTATAGAATAATAAAGTTAAAAAAAGAAAAATCAGCAAAGGAATCTGCGTCTTTAGAAAAAACATCACGATGTAGTAATACTTTGGAGGATTGTCAAATACTTTCTCAAAAAAATAAAACTGTTTAGAACTTCTTTCTAATGTAA
>JBBSWR010000112.1:0-5954 GCA_038046185.1 Nanobdellota archaeon | reverse complement strand
GATATCTGGCATATCATAGCTAATTTAAGCTTATTCTCTCAATATATAGGTAAAAATTCCTATTATGTAAGTAAATATGACAATTTGGCTAGTCAAGAGGTGACCAGATGAAAAACATACTCCTTGACACCAACATATATGGGTTGGATTTAGAGAGAAAAGATGTTGCGCAAAGCTTTGTAATTCTTGCAGAGGATAAGCAAAAGCCTGAAAGAAAATATTTTGTTTTGGGGTCTGAGGTTGTTTATGATGAGATAAATGCAATTCCTCACAAGGAAACTAGGGAAAAAATAAGAGAGTTGTATCAGGCTGTGATTTCTGGCGAGATAAGGCTTACGGACAATGTCAAATCATTGGCTTTGGAGTACTTTAATCAATGCAAAAAGAACAGGGCGAGAATAACCATTGAGGACTGCCAGATTATGGCTTCTGCAAGCCTTGCTAATGTTGGTTTTATAGTTTCTGATAACAGGAATACTTTGAGAGGGCCGAAAGCAGTTGAGAGCTTTGCTTCTGTGAACAAGAAAGGAGGCCTGAAAATGCCTTCGCTTATAGGGCATGAAGCGCTAAAAAGTCTTTTGCTTGGCTCTGGAGTCTCTTAATTTCCTGAAAAATTCGGTGATACTCATGTTGTCAAAAGCCTTCAAAGCATCGGAATTGGACTTGAACATCAATTTGCCTATTAAAATCTCTGCTGCTGATTTTTCGGCCGGCTTGACTAAAGTTTGTTTCATATTGGGTATTTTGGGCTTTGAAGTATATAAAATTTTTGGTTGGGAGGGCGGACTCAGAACAACGAAAAAATTACGAGTAAGTAGACCCGTCAAGCCTACTAACCGCCTCAAGTGCGGGATTCGTCAGGGTCTGTTCCTCAATGATGGCTTAAGCATGGCTGGTATAAAAAACTTTCGGTGGAAAATGGTGAAAAGATAAAATGTTTTACGGGCAAAATTGCAGCGGAAGGTTTGGAGAAAACAGAAGCATAATTTCAGTAGCTGGAAGCAGAGAAGATATAGGCTTCATCAGGCTGCTCGATGAACTTAAACTTAGGAAAATAAAAAGGGACCTGAACCAAAGCCACTTTTCCAAGGCAGTTGAGCTTGCTTGCAAACATTCAATCAAAGTTTCAATGGCGGTAACACAGAATAACAAATACTTTGAATGGAAAAGAGAGCTTCAAAAATATCCAAACTGGTTTGCCAGATTGTATGGAATAATATGTGCGAAGGCTTTAGAGCAAATTAAAGACAAAAAAATCCTGCTGCACATGGACAGGGAATATGATTCTAGGACTCTTGGCATGGCTGCTGATACTATCTGCCAACTGCTCGGCTTCCAAAAAGAGAATGTGTACATTCGAAAGGAGGGAGAGTACCCGACAAATCGGATAATTGCTGCTGACTTGTTCGCAAGGGGCTATTTCAAGGGATATGACTGCAGCCAATTTTCCATCATTAAAAATCCGGACATTAAAAATGAAATCAAAGAAGTTTTTGAAAAACACCGCTAATGACAAGCGCTCTTGGCACTGTATCATTAGCAGATATGGGATGTTTGTTTTGGTATTATTTAAACTTTTCGGATTGGGTCCAAGCCAAAAGTTTCAGAATTTTGAGTCAAGGATTACAGGATGCGAATTTCAGAACTGGGAAAATTCAGAATTGGAGGACAGGAATTTCAGAACTGGCAGGTCGCAGATTTCAGAACAAAATTTTGCTGTTTTGGGTCGCAAATTTCAGAACTGGGAAAATGGCAGTTAATGATTAGTTTGGAAAAAGAGGATTGAAAATTGGTTGATTTAGGAAAAAAAGGCGATTTATGGAAGCTTATGGGGATTTTGATAGTTATAGGATTGTTGTTTGGGGCTTTTGTTGCGTATTTTGCTTTGGCTGAGACTGCTGAGGAAGAAAAGGCGCGATTAGAGGTGGAATTAGGGCAATTGGAGGGGCAATTGGCTGCGATTGATGGGGGAATGTGGGTTAATTATTCTACTTGTGGGATTGTGCAGAAAGTGTTGTTTAATAATTGGAATTGCGATGGAAGTATTGGCTACCATGTTGTGAGAGTTTTGACTCCGGGCGTGCATAATCAAAGGTTTAACTTTTCCAACCAGATCGCAGATGCACATAACTTCGCTTCGGCTGCGGGAGGAACAACAAACGGAAGCATTGGAAGATTTGTTGATGATACTGACACGGATTTTGAGAAAGGGAATTTAAGCATTAATGTTTCTGTTGTTGGAACCGGCGCAGGGGCGAATTTAACAATGAATATTTCATCATTGCAAAACCAGACGCAGAATTTGCAGGGAAGAGGGATTTCTGTTAATGCTTCGACTGTTTTATATTTAAGATTTGAAGAAGGAACCGGGCAGTATGCGAATGACAGCTCGTTATACAAGCAAGCTAATGGGACATTGGGAGCTAATAATGGCGCTGCAAGCGATGATCCTATATGGAATTCAAGCACTAAATTTAATAGCTTTGGATTAAGTTTTAATGGAAATGATTTTGTTGATTATGGCAAGCCATCCATATTGAATAACAACGGAAATGAGACCGTTGAGATGTGGGTAAAGTTCGACTCCTTGGCTGCAGAAGAATATTTATACGCTGATTTTGATGCTGGCGGTTCAATTAGTCAAGGCAGCATAAGTGCCGGCAGGCCAACTAGGGTTTTAGGTTATTACCATTATAATAATGACGCCACATCTTTGTCAATGACTGCAAGCACTTCGATTGATATAGGTGTATGGAATCACGTTGCCTTTGTCAGAGACGACACGGCAAAGACAGTCAAGCTTTATTTGAATGGGGTTCAAGACAAGCTCGGAACCTATGCTGGAAAAACCATAACAACAGATACATCTGCTGGAAATAAAGTTGTTGGCAGAGCAGGCAGTTACAATGGCAATTACGTAACTGGGACCATAGACGAAGTCTCAATCTGGAATGTATCTCTTGACAATGCAACAATCCTAAATCATTACCAAAAAGGATGGGGCTACTTTAATACAAGCAATTTCACATCCCAAGTGTTTGACGCAAACAAGACAGTGAATTGGAACTTTATATCATGGTCAGTTGAATCTGATGACAAAGGAATTTCCAACCAATATCAATCTGATATTTCTGATTTGATTAATGCTTCGACTGTCCTTTACATGAAGTTCAATAATGACACTTTAGAATCTGAAAGGCAATTAAATGTTACTTACAATATTTCCAATGAAGTTAATTTAGTTCTGTACATGCCGTTTGATAGTGCGAATGCTAAAGAATTAACTCCAAACGGAAGCACTGTTTTGCTGTTCCATTTCAACAACGACACAGGAACTGGAGAATCTGCTTCATTGTTCTATAATAATGCGACTTTTGGAAATGGGAGCGGGATAGTGAATGGGAGCTGCTCGTTTACTTTCTGCCCTTACTACAATAACAGCGATGCAAAACTTGGCCAATCTTCACTGCGATTCAACAGTTCAGGAGCATATGTGAATATTTCCATCAATGGAAACAGCAACAAAAGCCTGGACATAAAAAATTCAATAACTATGGAAGGATGGATAAAACCTATAAAAGGCTCGCAGCCAGGAGACGGAGGCATAATCAACAAAGGGCCATGGGATGAGTGGCCATACTATTTAGCATACGTGAACAATGACAGGTCAATAAGATTCAGGACTTATGTCGGCAGCTTAGACACTCTAGATTCAAACTTCAAGGTGCCAGACAACGAATGGCACCATGTTGCTGGAGTGTACGACGGATCAACCAAGAAAATATACATAGACGGAGTTTTGGACAAAAGCGCAGCCTATACCGGAAGCTTATCCTCAACTCCAAACGAAGTCTTTATCGGAAGAATACATGGAGGAAGCGGAACAAACAGCAACATGTACAACTGAACAATGGATGAAGTTGCTTTATGGAATGTTTCTTTGACTTCTGAAATAATTGCAAAGCATGCTGGATATGGAATTGACAAATCAAGATATGGGAATAATGCGAGCTATATGAATGGCTCTAGAATAAACCAATCTGGAAAATTCGGAGAGGCGATGCAGTTTGATGGGATTGATGATTCTATAGGTATTCCGGACGCAGCTGGGCTGGATGGCATGGCAGCTTTTAGCGCGGAAGCATGGTTTAAACAGAACACCTTGTCTAATGGGGGTAATATAATTTCAAAAGCAAACTCTGATGGCAATGTGGCTCCTTGCTATGGTAATGTTTATCAGATATCCGCTAACGGCGCTGGCACAGCAAAACTCAATGCCTATTTATGCAGCAGTGTGCCGTCGTTAATGGGAATGTCAACTGGCAGTTATTCTGCAAATATTTGGAACCATATTGCCTTAACTTATAACGGGGCAACTGCCAGGCTGTATCTTAACGGCAATGAAATAGGCTCAACAAGCTTTACAGGAAATATCAAAGATGATACTACCAAGGTATTAATTGGAAGCTACAATAACGCAGTATTCAACGGCACCATAGACGAAGTTGCAATCTGGAACACTTCTTTAAGTGCAGACAAAGTAGCAGAACATGCAGGAGCAAAAGTTGTTGATCATTCTCAGTATGGAAACAACGGAACGAGAAAATTCAATTCAACATCCGATTTTGGAAGGAATTATACAGATGGAAAGTTTGGAAAAGGACTGGTGTTTGATGGGGTGAATGATTTGGTGAATGTAACTTCTTTCCCAAACAATGTTTTTAATAAAACCTACGCTGTTGAGTTATGGGTAAAAAGCGCTGATACAAAAGTATATCAAACATTATATTCCAAAATAGCAGGCAGTGTTCTTGAATCCGGGGCTTACCTTAACTATCCATCGGCTGGAAAAGTTGATTTCTATACAGGTAGTTTAGGGAATGATGCAGATTCATTAGTATCTAACGCTGCGAACTTAAACAATGGAAATTGGAGACATTTAGTTTTTGCCAGAGACAATTCCACAGGCACGCTGAGAATTTTTGTGGATGGAATATTAGATGCAAGCAGAAGTGAAGTAAACGGACCTGGTTTTTCCCCATCGGGCCTTGTTATAGGCGCTGAAAGAATGAGTGGTTTCTTCAACGGCACCATAGACGAAGTTTCCATCTGGAACATTTCCTTATCAGCAGACGACATCCAGCGCCAATACGAAAGAGGAGTTTTAAAATTAAACTTGTCTTACAGAACCTCAAACGACAATTCAACTTGGACTGCGTGGACTGGGGCACCGAACAATACGTTAACAGCAATAACGGGGTTCAGCATTGCGGATGACTCTTTAATCGATGTTGTGACGGATGTAAAAATCAAGAACAGTAAATTAAGGGAATTATATTGGAAAGATTATGAAAATGAAGAAAATTTATCTCCTATAGGCTTCGTCATGATGCTCGAAAGCAAGGAAATTGACAGCCTTCCTGCTTTCGTCTATTTCAAACTTGAGAACAAAACTCTTGAGTATGTGAACTCTTCTTACTCCGGCTAAATCGTACCGCAAGGGCTTGTAGCGGGAAGGGTTGTCAAGGATCTCACTCATCTTATTCCGAATAGCATCCCTCAGGATAGGGTTCTTCTTGCAGGATTTTTCGATGCTCCTCCCGCAGGAAGGAACAATTTCCATGATATAAGTCATTTTATCTTATCAAAGAATTCTTCTGGAGATTTGTACCTTGCAGGCTTTTCTTTCCTTGCAGATTCCAGCTTTTTAATGGATTCTTCCTTAAGCGGCAGCTCGTCAACAGGGTGCCAGTCAATCCTGTCGCAAAATTCCCAGTCTTCATCCGTAAGCTCTCCTGTCTGCCTGTATCTATCAAATATGTCGCGCTTCATGAGCCTAATTACGGCATTTGATATGAATTCAGAATCCAATTTTGGGTTTTTTAACAGTTCGGGCATTTTAGCATCACCAAAGTGGCACAGCCGAAATGGATATTTAAAGGTTTCTGATTATT
>JBBSWR010000111.1:0-2067 GCA_038046185.1 Nanobdellota archaeon | reverse complement strand
GATTACGATATGCAGGTTGCAAAATATTTAGTAAGAGGTGTTGATGTTTGGCTCAATAATCCAGAAAGGCTTTTAGAGGCGTCCGGCACCAGCGGAATGAAAGCTGCGGCAAATTTTGTTCCGCAACTCTCTATACTTGACGGCTGGTCTGTGCCGCAGGAACCTGCAACAGGTTACGAGTTGCCAAAAGGATTAGTTGAAGGGGTAACCGGCTGGGCTATAGGAAGGCTGCCGGGCAGACAGGATTTTGTTGAATTACTGGGGCCTGACGGAGGAAAAAAGAGAGATGAAGACAGAAAAATTGACACATCGGATCTATATGGAAAACTGGAAAGTGTGATAGTTCCTCTTTTTAAAAATGATAAAAAAGCATGGGCGAGAGTCATGAGAGCGGCTGCTGCGCATAATGCTCCATGGTTTAACAGCCACAGAATGGTTAAGCAGTACTTTGAACAGGCTTATAATCCTTTATTGGAAGAAAAGCCCGCTGCGTAATATCAGAAACATTTTTATACATTCTAAATTAATTTAGTTCTATGCTTGACATAAAATTTATTAGGGAGAATCCCGGCATTGTAAAGAAAGATTTGCAGAAGAGAAATGACAAGGAAAAGCTGGAATGGGTAGATGACCTGCTGGATAAAGATTCTGAATACAGAAGGCTGCTGCAGGAAAACCAAAAGCTGAGGCAGGGAAGGAATATCATAACTGATGAAATCAACAAGTTAAGAAAGCAAGGATTGGATTTTAAAGAAAAAGTGCAGGAAGCAAAAGAGCTGCCGGATAAAATAAAGCAAAGCGATGAAAAATTGATTGAACTGAAGAATAAAATTGACTATTATCTTATGAGATTGCCTAATATCCTGCATGATTCTGTTCCGGCTGGAAAAGACGGAAATGACAATGTCGTTGTAAGGGAATGGGGCGAAAAGCCAAAGTTCGATTTTGAACTGAAGCCGCACGGAGAATTACTGCAGGAATCAGGAATGGCTAATTTTGAGAAAGCTGCCGAAGTCGCGGGGCAGGGATTCTATTATTTGATGGGAGATGCTGCAAGGCTTGAACTTGCTTTGGTGCATTTTGCAACTGAGTTTCTTGCAAAAGAAGGATTTAATTTAGTAGAACCTCCTTTAATGCTAAGAAGGAAGCCGTATGAAGGAGTTACAGATTTGAAAGATTTTGAGACTATGATGTACAAGATTGACGGTGAAGATTTATTTTTAATTGCCACATCAGAGCATCCGATTGCTGCCCTGCTTATGAATGAAGTTTTGGAAGAAAAACAGCTGCCGTTGAAACTTGCCGGCTATTCGCCCTGCTTCAGAAAAGAGCTTGGAAGCCACAGCATTGACACAAAGGGAATTTTCAGGGTGCATCACTTCAACAAAGTTGAGCAGTTTATTTTCTGCAAGCCTGAAGATTCATGGAAATTTCACGAAGAATTGCTGAAAAACGCAGAAACTATTTACCAGAAATTAAAAATTCCTTATAGAGTTGTAAATATCTGCACCGGAGACATTGGAATCGTTGCCGCTAAAAAATATGATATTGAAGCTTGGTTTCCGCGGGAGAATTTGTATAGGGAAGTTGTATCGTGTTCAAATTGCACTGCTTACCAGGCAACGCGGCTGAATATAAAGTACAGAAAAGGGGAAGATAAGGAATATATTCACACTTTAAACAGCACAGCAATCGCAACTTCAAGGACTGTCCGCGCAATTGTTGAGAATTACCAGCAGAAAGACGGCACGATAAAAGTTCCAACTGTGCTGCAGAAGTATATGGGAAAGAAGACTATAGGCAACAAGGGTTCCGCCCCTTGAGTATCAAAAACTATAAGTTTTTGTAACTTCCTCATATAATTCGGAAGGACGGAAAACTTTTTTGTGAAAAAGTTTTATCAAAAAGTGTGCCATTAATGGCGCGAAAAAAAGAGTGAGATTATGGCAAAAATACACGGAATTATTTATTTAATTGTCGGAATATTTGTTGCTGTTGCTTCTTATGAGATTAATTATAATAAAATGTATTTTTTCTTTTATATTGGACTATTGTTTATCATTTTCG
>JBBSWR010000110.1:0-2934 GCA_038046185.1 Nanobdellota archaeon | reverse complement strand
ACGACCAGAAAAACAGGAAGATATATATTGATGACCAAGGCAATGTGGGTTATCTCATACAATAATAAAAAAGAAGGTATCGAAAATCAAAGATTTTCGGAACCTCTTCGTATAACTCAGAGGTGATAAGATGGCTGAATTCAATATAGCTCCCCTGTCGGGAGGGTTTATGCTGACAAGCATGGTGGGCTTCATAATTTCCGCTTTTTACATTCTTCCGGCTTCAAAAAACTGGGGTTTCACTCTTGTTTTATTCTTCTCGCTAATGTTTGTAGCTTCTGCGATTTCAATGACTTATGCGCCAAGCGACTGGCCGTTGAAAATGAATAGGGGTGGAAAAAAATGAAAAGAACAACACATAGATCAAGCAAGGGGACAAAGCTTTATGCTGTGCGCGACAGCAAAGGAAGATTTAAGGACGTACAGACGTATAAGAGAGCGCACGGTTCAGACATAAAGAGAAAATCCAAGGCTGAGAAAAAGAAACGATGAATCTTAAACCTGCAAGATGATAGAATATAATGAAATACTTTTGCGGTTAATTCTTGCAGCAGTTTTTGGCGGCCTGATTGGAATGGAAAGGGAGATAGTCCACAAGCCTGCCGGCGTCAGGACGCACATGCTGGTTTCACTTGGCTCGGCTTTGTTTATATTATTGGCATTAGAGGCAGTGCCCTCGGAATCATTTCCGGATGTTATCAGCAGAGTAATTGCGGGAGTTGTCACAGGAGTAGGATTTCTCGGAGCCGGCACAATATTCAAGTCCAAGATAGAAGTTCATGGCCTGACAACAGCGGCGTCAATATGGGCAGTTGCCGGAGTCGGATTGGGATTGGGAATGGGATATTATTTTATGACGCTGGTTTCGGTTGTGCTGGTTTTAATAGTTCTTCACCTGAATAAATTGGAATTTTTCAAGAATCTCTAGATTAAGTCAACCTTTCATACATAAATTCAAACCATTTCCTGAAAGAATTGGCAACGTCTTTGTTTTCTATCATAAATGCGCTCGGATATTCTTTCCATAGAACAATAGCGACTTTATTTCCAAAAATATTGACAACGCTTTTGGAATCAAATCCTTGCGGGAATGGCTTGCCATCATACATTTTCCTTTTAACTTTACCTTTCTCGAATTCTTTTACTTCTTTTTTGTCATATATTAATATAAATTTTATTTTTTTCTTTATTCTTTCTTTTTCAAAATTTGGTATAAAATATGGAAGCTCCTTGAAAATCATTCCCTTTGCACCCAAAACAAGAACTTCTTTTCCTTCCTTAAGCATTTCTGAATGGATTGTCTTGATTCCCTCTTTTCCCTTATAGATTGACGCATTTATTACTTCTTTTTTCATTCCTTCCAATTTCTTTAATTCCGGAAGAATTTGATTAACAATTTCTTTCTTTTCGTCCAAATAATCTAATAATTTTTCTGGATTTGATGCTTGGAAATATTTTTTAAAATCTTTGACTACGTAACTTACTAAACCCAAATCTTCCAGCCTTTCCAAGCTGTCATAAACTCTGGAACGGTGCATTCCGGATTCTTTTATTATGTTTTGGGCAGTTGTCGAGCCTAATTTTAATAAAGCCAAATAGACTGCTGATTGGTTTTTCGTCAAGCCTATTTGTTCTAAATGAGGCGTGTGCATACTCGAGTAGATTCATTAGTGATTTTTAAACTTTTCTATTGTAATCCTGAAAAGGAGGACTATAGTTTATAAGCCTTTGGATACTACTTAGTTGAGATTAAAATGGAATCAAGACAGGAAGAATTAGAAGAAAAATGTTTAGATGGTCAAATTAGATATGTAATTTTTTTAACTCATCACAGGTCAGACTATAGTTTTTGGTACAATGAATACCTTCAATGTAGGATTGACTCATATCATAGTAATCAAGATTGGTGGGAAGAGATTGGGAGAGAACAAGTACTAACTACGATAGATGGCGGACTTCGCGGAGAGTATGGTAGAAATAATTATCATAAATTTAATGGAGAACTAGCCAAAAAGGTTCAGCAGAAATTTCCTTTTGGAGCAGAGCATAGAATTGAGACGCTACCAAAAAATGGACGATATGGTGGTGAGGGCCCGTCAGACCCTTTTGTTGCACACTTTAGATTAGATAGGGTATTTTTAGATGATTTTCTAGAACAATTTTCTACTTTTAGTAAAATGAACTAAATAATTTAAAAACACTAGAATTCAAACACCCTCTTTAATTTAGGCATCGCAGTAGGCGCACTCCCGCCATGCCATGTATACCTTGGTCGAACGCGAATAGGATACAATTTCTCGTTTATATCATCAAAGACAATTGCTGCGCCTTCTTCCGGCGGCAATAAATTTAATTGCTTATCAAGACCTTCCCTCATGTAACTTTGCATTATGCTTCCCAAAGCCTGCACGTCAATGTTTGCAGTTATTCGATGAGCAATTACAACATCAGACTGCGTGAAAACATCAGTGTGAATTTTTCCAGGCTGCTGCGACGCCAGAACAAGCGAAATGCCGGGCTGCCTGCCTTCCCTTAAAACAGTAACAAGAGGCGCGGTTGCAGGAGTTTTTCCTTTGTTTGGCAAAAATTCGTGCGCTTCGTCAATTATTAGCCAGACTATGGGTTCTTTTTTTGTTTCTTTCTCTTCTTCGAAAAAATGAATCTCTTCGGATATTGCCTGCTGTTCTTCCGCTTTTCGCGCAGTCATCCGCTGCTCAAATAATTTTTGCGCCACTAATCCTATTACCAAAGCACGAAGGTTTTCCGCGCCGGAAGTTGTTGTGTAAGCGCTGACATCAAGAATTGAAATCTGGCCGGGCATTACAATCTCTTCTATTAAAGTGCCCTCTTTGCTGAACAGCCCCCATTTTTCCGCTACAAGAAACCTGTTCTCGACGGCATCTTTTGTTGCCCTGTCAGACCTGTCATCTGCTT
>JBBSWR010000109.1:0-2124 GCA_038046185.1 Nanobdellota archaeon | reverse complement strand
TCAACACAAAAAATATGGGGCAGTTTGAAAGAACTTTGATAATTGCAGAGCCCGGCTCAAGCGTACATTATATCGAGGGGTGTACCGCGCCAATCTATTCTAGTGATTCACTGCACTCGGCAGTTGTTGAATTAATCGCGATGCCCGGCTCAAGAATCCAATACACAACAATTCAGAACTGGAGCAATAATGTTTACAATCTTGTGACAAAAAGAGCATTCGCCTATGAAGATGCGACAGTTTTTTGGGTTGACGGCAATTTGGGCTCGAAAATCACGATGAAGTATCCGTCAATTTACTTACTCGGCGAAAGGGCAAGAGCGGAGATTTTAAGCGTTGCTTTTGCAGGCAAAGGCCAGCATCAGGATGCTGGCGGAAAAATTCTGCATTATGCCCCAAACACTACATCGAGGATTGTTTCAAAATCGGTCAGCAAAGACGGTGGAAGAACAACTTACCGCGGCTTATTGAAAGTTGCAGAAGGCTGCCACGGTGTAAAATCGCATGTGACCTGTGACGCTTTGATTTTGGATGACAAATCGGCTTCCGATACGGTTCCTTACATGGAAATAAATGAAAAAAATGTCAACATCGAGCATGAGGCAACTGTCGGAAAAGTCGGCGAAGAGCAGCTATTCTACTTGATGAGCAGAGGATTAAGCGAGGATCAGGCGCTGACAATGATAGTTTCCGGCTTCATGGAGCCTTTCACAAAAGAGCTGCCCTTGGAGTATGCCATAGAGCTGAACAGGCTGATTGCAATGAACATGGAAGGATCTGTAGGTTAATTTTTGGGGGAAAATTATATGGCTAACACAATTACTAAGCATGAGAATCTAATCATGAAAATTCCTATGAAGGAATTAATTCAAAATAAAAGTGAAATAGCATCAAGTGGAAAAGAAGATGCTCTGGAGATATTTAATTCCACTCCGATACCTAATGAAAAAGGTGAAGACTGGCGGTATACTGAGATTGAAAAATTAAAGCTGGAAAATTTTGCACCATTTGAATCGGCAGTAAAAATATCGGCAACTGAGTTAAGCGAGAATTTGATGAACCGGGGAGTTATTTTAACTGACATTAACTCAGCGCTTGAAAAATATCCTGCGGCGCTGAATTATTTTTTCAAATCCTGTAAAATGGATAAAGACAAATTCGTTGCATTATCCGCAGCGCATTTTAATCATGGGATATTTTTGTATGTTCCAAAAAATTTAGAATTAACAGAGCCGATAAAGGTTAATTTTGATATGGCGGGGATGAACAGCATTCTGCATAATTTAATCATTGTTGAATCAAATGCCCATTTGGATTTTATCGAGCAGTATTCAAACAAGGAAACGGCTGGAGAGCAATTAAATGTGTGTGTTACCGAGGTTTTTGCAAACACCAATTCAAAAATAAATTTTTATCATATAAATAATTGGACAAGCAGTGTTTACAGCATTACAAATATTATAGGAACGGCAGACAGAAATGCTGCAATAAACTGGATTTCCGGCTGTTTTGGCGGAAAATTAAACCGGACAAGAGTTGATACAAACTTTGACGGGCAGGGCTCAAGCTGCAGCAACGTTGGAATATTCTTGGGCAAGGGAAAGGAGCACATTGATTTCACGACAAACGTGTATCATAATGCCGAAAACACGACAAACAATATTTTGGTTGACGGAATCCTGAAAGACGAGTCATCCTCAGTTTATCGCGGGCTGATTAAAATATTGAAAGAAGGCCAGAAAACAAACTCATATCTTGCAAATCATATTTTAAAGTTGGGCGGCAAGACTTTGGCAAATTCAATTCCAAGCCTGAAGATTGACGCTAATGATGTCAAAGCGTCTCATGGGGTGACCGTCGGACAGATTGATGAAGAGCAATTGTTTTATCTGATGGCAAGAGGATTATCACGGCAGGGCGCAGAGAAATTAATTGTTGAAGGATTTTTCGAGCCGGTCATTCAAAAAATCCCTTCAGAAGAGCTGAAGGAAAAGATAAGGGAGCTGGTGAGGGGATAATGGTTCAAACTAAAACAGTCCTAAACACTGAGCAAATCCGAAAAGATTTTCCAATCTTAAGTAGAAAAATCCACAAAAATAAACAATTGATTTACTTCGACAGCGC
>JBBSWR010000108.1:0-4509 GCA_038046185.1 Nanobdellota archaeon | reverse complement strand
AACTTTGGCCATACTTTCGGCCATGCGCTGGAAGCATTTTACAATTATAAGATAAAACACGGATATGCTGTAAGCCAAGGAATAATTGTAGAATCAAAAATATCTGCCACAGTTAATAATCTTAAGAAACATGAAGAAGAAAAAATAAGAAATATGATTAAAATATTTGGATTTCCTTTATTGGTAAACCCAGATGTAAACACGTCAAAAATAATTGAGCTGATGAAATCAGACAAAAAATCGAGAGGCAACAAGCCAAGATTTGTTTTGATTGACAAAATCGGCAAAGCAAAATCAAAAGGCAACAATTTCTCTTTTGAAATTGACAAAGATATTATTGAAAATGCAATAGAAAGATGCAAAGACGAATATGATGAAAAAACCGGCAAGATAATAGAATGATTGAGATAACCCCTATCCAAAATCTTGATGCAGCAGTTTCAGTTCCAGGCAGCAAATACATAGCAAACAGGCTTTTGATAATATGTTCATTAGCAAATGGAACATCAATTCTGAAAAATATTCCTGATAATGAAGATATTAATAATTCTATAAAAGCTCTGCAGCAGTTTGGAATTAAAATTGAAAAAAAGGAGGATAATTTAACAATAACCGGAACAGGAAAATTAAAATCTCCAAAAAATGAAATTAATGTCGGTGATTCGGGAACACTTCTTAGGTTCATAACTGCATTTTCCGCTCTTGCAAAAGGAAAAACTAAAATTACCGGAAGCAAAAGAATACAGGAAAGGCCAATTTCAGAATTACTAAAAAGCTTAAATGATTTAGGAACAAAATCCAGCTCAAAAAACGGCAATGCGCCTTTGACAATTAACGGCGGAAATTTAGAAGGCGGAAAAACAAAGATTAAAGGAAGCATAAGCAGCCAGTTCATCAGCGCTTTACTTCTGATATCTCCATTTGCCAGAAAAGACGTTGAAATAAGCATAGAAGGAAAGCTAGTTTCTTTAGGATATGTTGATTTGACGATTAATTTAATGAAAGAATTTGGGGTTAACGTTGAAAGAAGTGGAAGCAAATTCACAGTCAAGGCAAACCAGAAATACAAATCCAAAAATTTCACTGTTCCGTCTGACTGGGCTTCTGCAAATTATTTTCTGGCAGCTGCGGCAATAGTTCCAGGAATTGTAACAATAAATAATCTTGATTTGAAATCAAAAGTGCCGGAATCAGGGTTCTTCAGATTATTAGAAAAAATGGGTTGTAAAGTTTTAATTAGTGAAAATTCAATAAAAATAACCGGAACAAATAAATTAAGATCTATTGACGCAGACATGAGTTCAATGCCTGATTCAGTTCAAACTCTTGCAATTGTTGCTATATTTGCAGATGGAACAACAAGAATAAAAAATATTGAAAATTTAAAATTTAAGGAATCTGACAGGATAAATGATACTGCAAATGAATTAAGAAAATTAGGCGCAGATGTTAAAGTCAGGGACGATGAACTGGTTATTAATAAATCAAAATTAAATTCTGCAATAATTGACTCGCATAATGACCACAGGATGGCAATGAGCTTTGCAGTTGCGGGATTAAAAATTCCGGGAATTAAAATAAGTAATCCGGAATGCGTAAACAAATCATTTCCGCAATTTTTTGATAAATTAAATAGAATAACGGCAAAGAAACAGAAAAACATCGTCCTGATTGGATACAGGGGAGCCGGAAAAACATGCACGGCAAAAGAATTGTCAAAATTAACCGGAATGAATGCCATAAGCACAGATGAGGAGATTTCAAAGAAAGTTGGAATGCCCATAGGGGATTTTATCGATAAAAAAGGATGGGGTGAATTCAGAAAAGCTGAATGTGAAGTAGTTGAAAGCTTAAAAGGAATAGACAGAGCAATAATAGATTGCGGTGGCGGAGTTGTTGAGAATGATAATAATATCAAATTAATAAAACAAAACGGAACGGTATTCTGGCTCAGGGCGCAGGTAAGCGTGCTTGCAGACAGGATAAAAGACACAAAAAACAGGCCTTCATTGACCGGAAAAAAATCTTTTATTGACGAAATTGACGAAGTTTTGGCAAGAAGAATACCCTTATACCGAAAAGCTTCTGATTTTGAAGTAGATACCAGCAATGAAACACCATTGCAAATAGCTGAACTAATAATAAAATTGCACCAGAATCAGCCAATGAAAACAAAGATATGCGCCGTGATAGCTGCAGACAATGTCAAAGATGCGCTTAGTGATATGGCAAAAGCAGAATCAGCAGATTTGACAGAGTTAAGGCTGGACTTTATTAAGAATATTGATGAAAACAAAATTAAAGAATTGATGAACAACAAAAAACAAAAGATTATTGTTACATGCAGGCCAGTTCAGTTCGGAGGATTATTCAAAGGAAATGAAAAAGAAAGGATTGCACTATTAAATAAAGCAATTGAACTTAAGGCAGATTTTGTAGATGTCGAATTTGGCTCTGAAATTGCCACCGATATTATTAAAAATAAAAAATCATCAAAAATAATAATTTCACATCATGATTTTAAGGAAACTCCATCATTAGAAAAATTGGAATCAATTTACAGTCAAATCAATAAATTAAATCCTGATTTTGTAAAGATTGTGACAGCTGCAAATTCAATCAATGATAATTTTATAATATTTAATTTGCTTAAAGGAAAAAATAATTTAGTATCATTCTGCATGGATCAGAAAGGGGAGATTTCAAGGATTCTTGCATCAAAGTTTGGATCCGTAATCACATATTGCAGCCTTGGTAAAAATAAAGAATCTGCCTCGGGGCAGATTACTTTGGAAGAAATGAATAAGTTGTATCATATTGATTTAATCAACAAAGAAACTAATGTAATCGGAATAATCGGAGAATTTGCAGAGAATTCCATGTCAAAGTACATGCACAATCCTAATTTTGTTAAGAACAGCATAAATTTTGTCTACGTCCCTTTCAAAGTGGCTCCAAGTGAATTAAAAGAGTTCATGGAAAATTTCAAAAGCTTTAATTTCAAGGGAGCTGCAGTTACAATCCCACATAAAGAGAATATAATTAATTTAATCCATAATGTAGACGAAACTGCAGATGAAATTGGAGCCGTAAACACTTTGGTTAGGGATAACGGAAAAATTATAGGTTATAATACTGATTATTACGGCGCTGTAATGACCTTGAAAGAGAAAATGAATATCAAAAGCAAAAAAATTCTTATCATCGGAGCAGGCGGGGCTGCAAGAGCTGTCGTTTATGGATTGAAGAAAGGAGGGGCTGAAATTACAATAGTTAACAGGACAGAAAGCAAGGCAAAAGAGCTTGCAGAAGAATTTCATATTGATTTTGACAAAATGGAAAATATAAAATCATTAACAAGGCAAGCTGACATAATAGTAAACACAACCAGCATGGGAATGACTCCTTTTGAAGATAGATGCGCTTTGAAAGAAGATGAGCTGCCAGAAGGAAAGATTGTCATGGACGTTGTCTACAAACCCGTAAACACTAAATTAATAAGAATGGCAAATAAAAAAGGATGCAAAACAATTACCGGAGACAGAATGCTTATATACCAAGCTGTAAGGCAGTTTGAATTGTGGACGAAAATAAATCCTGGATTTAAAGAAATGGAAAAAGAATTGAATAAACATATTTAATAAAAAAATAAAAATCAAAAACTTAAAAGGTGAATAAAATGCCGGGAAATTCATTTGGAGAATCATTTAAAATAACAAACTGGGGCGAAAGCCACGGAAAGGCAATCGGAGTTATTGTAGACGGATGTCCAGCGTTGTTGGAATTAAGCGAGGATTACATACAAAAATTCCTTGACAGAAGAATGCCTGGGCAAAGTGATGTTACAACGCAAAGGCAGGAGCCGGATAATGTAGAAATAATCTCAGGCTTATTCAACGGCAGGACAACCGGGACCCCAATCAGCATGATAATTTTTAATAAAGATTTCAAAAAAGAAGATTACAAGGAAATTGCAGCAGTCTTCAGGCCAAGCCATGCGGACTTTACATATCAAAAAAAATTTGGAATCCGAGACATGTCAGGAGGCGGAAGAAGCTCGGCGAGATTGACAGCAGGAAATGTTGCAGCAGGGGCCATTGCATACAAAATATTGAATGAAAGATTTGGTGTTGAATTAGTTGCATATGTAAAGCAAATAAAGGATATTGCTGCTGAAATAGATTCTGAAAAAGTTTCAAAGAAAGATGTGGATTCGAATATCGTCAGATGCCCTGATAAAAATGCAGCAAAGCAGATGATAAAAATTGTAGAAGATGCAAAAGACAAAGGCGATTCAGTAGGTGGAGTCATAGAATGTATCATAAGAAATGTGCCTATAGGCTTAGGAGAGCCAATATTTGATAAACTGGAAGCTGATTTGGCAAAGGCAATGCTCTCAAACAATGCGACCAAAGGATTTGAAATAGGCTCTGGGTTTGAAGGGATAAAATTATTTGGAAGCCAGCATAATGATGCATTCATAAAAAAAGGCAGCAAGATTGTTACAAA
>JBBSWR010000107.1:0-20672 GCA_038046185.1 Nanobdellota archaeon | reverse complement strand
ATAATACACGGAATTTACGGCCATCCGGAAGAGAACTGGTTCCCCTGGCTTAAGAAAGAGCTGGAGAAGGAAGGCCACGAAGTAACAGTGCCAAAGTTTCCCACTCCAATCGGCCAGACACTGGATAGCTGGATTAAAGTCATTAAGAAATATGAAGATAAAATTAACGACGTCACCGTGCTGATTGGGCACAGCCTGGGCGCGGCGTTCATTCTGAATTATCTTGAGCAGGCTGACAGGGAAATAAAAACAGCAGTGCTGGTTTCAGGGTACCATGAGAACCTTGAAAATCCTTACAAGAAATTAAACAAAACTTTTGTTGACAAGAAATTCAACTGGGATAAAATTATTGAGAACTGTGGAGAATTTATAGTTATTGGCTCGGATGATGATGAGTATATTCCTGAAAGCGTGACGAGAAGGCTGGCATTCAATCTTGATGCTGAACTTCATATTGTACATAACGGCGGGCATTTGAATGAAAAATCCGGATACAAAAAATTTCCTTTTCTTCTTGAGTTGATAAATAAGGCGCACAAGCATTAAAAATTATGGAAATCTGAGGCATGATTATTCCTTTAGGAATATTTCATTCAATTAAATATTTATATAAGAATAGGCATAATTCTTGATTAGATGAAAAAAAGTAAAGTATACGCGGATTTCATTGAAAATCTGATTAGTGTGGATTTTGGAAGCAGTCTTGAAGAATTAGACTGCAAATAGAGATAAGAGGTGATTAACAATGATGAAAATGATGATGTGATTTAATTTTTTCTTTTTTATTTATGGCAACATTTAAAAAACACTGAATAACACAACAACCATGGACGAAATAGGAAAACTAAAAGAGGGTTACCGTCTTAAAAAAGAAAAAATAAGGGAAAGGCTAAGCCAGTTTGAGAAATTTTTTAACGGGCCATATTCATGGAATTATTCTGGCAATGAATTGAAACTTCTTCCTTCTGAAGCAAAAGACGACCACAGGATTTTTGAAGAGCTGGCTTTCTGCATTTTCACAGCAAACACAAGTGCTGAAATGGGGCTAAGGGCGGTTGATGCTGTGAGAAATGTCCTGATAACCGGAAGCGCTGGCGACATGACCAGAAGACTAGAGGGAATTTACAGGTTCAACAATGTGAGGCCTGCGCATATAATCCATACAAGAGATTATTTGAAAAATTCACTGAATTTTAAACTGAAAAATAAAATAGAATCTTTCAAAAATAAAAATGAATTGAGGGATTTTTTTGCATTAAACAAAGGCATAAAGGGGCTGGCATACAAGGAATCATCGCATTTCCTTAGGAATATCGGATTTAAAGGCTATGCAATCCTGGATAAGCATATAATCAATTCACTGCATGAATTTGGGGTTCTGCCGACAAATGACAAGCCAAAAAATCCCAGGAATTATCTGGAGATTGAGCAGAAATTCATTGATTTCTCGAAGCATATTGGAATTGACATGGACGAGTTGGATTTATTGCTGTGGAGCGGGAAGAGCGGGAGAATTTTGAAGTGAATGTTGTCTCCGTGGAATTAAGTCAGCAACAGTTACGATGTCCCCTGGCTTTAGGTTAGGAAATTTGTTCCTTAGTGTTCTCTTATCCTCAAAAGCCAAATTTTCCACTCTATTTACAGTACATACCCTACCATCACAATTACTGCATTGCCTGCACACGTCATCAATCCCATTGACAATAATAATCCGAGTATCCGGATCTAATGCAATTGCTAAGTAAAGCAATTTAGATGCTACTACATCATCATCAGTATATTTTCTGTGCTTTACTCCACCCACTAAATAGTAATCGCCTCTTAATCCTTTAGCGTGAGAACCATACCTATCAGCATAACCATTTACCAAACTAGCTATATGATGCGGCCTTAATTTAAAAATTTAACATCCCCAATATTAGTAAAAATAGGTTAAATATATAACTTTTGTAACTTTGGATATAGATTTATATTTAACATCAATCTCCCAATTTATATGACGGTCAAAAACATAGACAAAATAATCAAGCTTCTAAAAACAGAAGTCAAAGATTTTGAAAATCCTGTCGTTTCAAAAATCGGAGAAATCCAGAGAGACCCGTTTAAAGTTTTGATCTCATGTATCCTGAGCTTAAGAACACAGGACAGGACAACAGGGCCAGTTTCATTAAAATTGTTTGAAGTTGCTGACACTCCGCAAAAATTGGCTAAGATGCCGTTAGGCAAAATACAAAAAATCATCAGGCCGGTCAATTATTACATAACAAAATCAATTCGGATAAAACAAATTGCGAAAGACATAATTGAAAAATACGGCGGAAAAGTTCCCGATAGTTTTGATGAATTGATGAAATTAAAGGGTGTCGGAAAGAAAACAGCAGCAATAACGATGGTTTATGGGCACCGGAAAGCGAATTATATACCGACCGATGTTCACGTTCACGTTATATCGAACAGATTGGGCTGGATAAAAACAAAAAATGCCGAGCAGTCTATGGATGATTTGATGAAATCAGTGCCAAAAAAATATTGGCATGATTTAAACGATTTATTTGTCCTGCACGGGCAAAATATATGTTTTACAAATTCGCCAATCTGCTCAAAGTGCGCAATCAGAAAGTATTGCCCAAGAATTGGTGTAGTTAAAAGCAGATAACATAATTTAAATATTTTCTAAATTTAATTAAATTCCAACACCATTAAAAATAATCTGATAAATCAAGTATGCATTAAATCCCAGGATAACTGCACCAAATATAACCGCAAGAATTGTAGTGGCTTTCTTATTCACAAGCTCGCCCATGATTTTCTTGTCAGAAGTGTACATAATCAAAGGTATCAGAGGCAAAGGAATCAACAGGCTCAGAACCACCTGGCTTAATACAAGTATCCGCAGCGGCTCGATGCCTAAAATAATTACAATCGTGATTGGAATTATGTTGATTAGTCTTGTAATAATTCTGCGGACCCATACATTGATTTTGAAACCTGTAAGGCCGTCCATGATAGACTGGCCGGCCAGGACTCCTGTAACAGAAGAAGATATGCCTGCTGCAAGCAGGGCAACAGCAAATACAACTGCCGAGAATTTTCCAAAAAGGGGTATCAATGTAAGATATGCCTTGTCTAACGTGGCAACGCCAGTTCCGGACCCGTGGAATGCGGCTGCAGCCATAATTAGGATTGAAGCATTAATCAAGCCCGCGATTGTGAGCGATACAAGGTTATCCACAAGATGGTACCTCAATATCTTACTCTTGCTTCCAAAATTTGAGCCTGCAATCTTGTTCTTTATGAGCCATGAATGCACAAATAACGCGTGAGGCATTACTGTTGCACCTATAATCCCGACCGCAATAAGCGCGCTTTGTTTTGATATCATCGGAACTACGGAATGGACGAGTATCAAATGAAAATCCGGCTTGGAAATAAACAGCTCATATACATATCCGAGCCCGATTACCGACACAAATAATATGAACATGTATTCCACCATTCTAAATCTGTTTTGAGCCAGCAGAAGTATAAGCAGCACATCGGCAATGGCCAAATATGTACCCCATAACAGCGGAATTCCAAAAAGCAAGTTCAGCGCAACAATTATGCCGAGAAATTCCGCCAAATCTGTCGCAAGAATTGCGATTTCAGCGGATACCCAGTAAGATAGTACGAGCCATTTCTTTTTCAGTTTCTTTTTGACAAGTTCAGGCAAAGAGTAGCCCGCTATTCCAAGCTTTCCTGACAGATACTGGAAAAGCATTGCCATTCCGCAGGCAAGCCACACAACCCAAAGAAGATTGTAATTAAAATCAGCTCCACCGCTAATGTCTGTGCCCCAATTGCCAGGATCAATGTACGCGACGCTGACAATCAGCCCGGAGCCCATAAATAAAAGCAGCTTTGGGTCTGAAAAAAATTTTAATATTGATTTTAGTTTGTTTAACATTTTAGTTTATAATCTAAAGAATTTATCCGGGTATTAATTTTCCATGGGGGTCTTTTTTTGGATTTCCCAGCAGCTTTCTCAGTTTTAAAACAGATTCATCACTAAAAGCGTGCTCAAGCCTGTCTGCCTCTTGGTGTATTTTTGCAGAATTTGTTTTTATTACATTCTTCAAAAAAAGCTCTATTACACGGTGCTTTGCTGTAAGCTTACTGGCTATTCTTCTGCCTTTCGGCGTAAATTTTATCCCGGAGTATTTTTTGTAGGATATCATTCCTTCTCCGCTCAGCCTTTGCATCATCTCAGACACGCTCGGCTTGGAGACTTTAAGGTAATCAGCTAAGTCTATTGACTTCGCGTTGCTGCGCCTCTCTTCCATTAAATAGATTGCTCTTAAATAATCCTCTTCATTCTTGGTAAGCATAAAAGTTAGGAGTACCTAACTTGCATATAAAGCTTTGTGCTGCCCTGCTGAGTTTATGACTGAAATAAATTTTGAAGAAATAAATTTTTGAAATCAATACAAAAACTTAATAAACAGATTCAAAATCACCTAGCTTATGGAAAAATATGCTGCCTCTATAAAAGTAGCGAAAGATGAGCTAACTAAAATAAGTGATAATTCTCTTGTCGTTGGATTTTTCAAAAGCAAAACAAATTTGCCGGGAGAATTAAAAAAATTTGACGACGAAAATGGAAATTTGGTAAGCTCATACATCAAAGACACAGAATTCGAGGCTGAAAAAGGCGAGATTAAGAATATTTACGCCAATAAAAAAGTGAAAAATGTTGTGCTTGTCGGCCTTGGAGAAGAAGATAAATTTAATTTTGAAGTTTTGTCAAACGCTGTTGCTGATGCTGCAAAAAAGCTAAGAGACAGTTCTGCAGGCAGTTTTACATTATACTTAAGCTCTTTTAGAAATAATAAATTAAGCGAGGAAGAAACAGTTGAAAAAATTGTTTTGAGCCTGCGGATGGCGCTGTACAGGTTCAATGGCTACAAAACAAAAGACAGGGAAAAAGTAAAAAGCCTGAAAGAGGTTACGATTGCGACCGGCTCAAGCAAAAATTTTGATTCTCAGATAAAATATGCCTCAGCGGTCGGAGAGGCTGTTGCAAAAACTAGGGATTTGGTCAATTTACCTCCGAATGTTGCCAATGTGGAGTATGTTGCCTCTTACGCAAAAGAGCTGGCAAGAAAAAATGGGCTGAAATGCACCGTGTTTGATGAGGCTCAGATTAACAGGATGAAAATGGGCTGCCTGTCAGCAGTCGGAAGAGGCAGTGTGAATAAGCCAAAACTTGTTGTTCTGGAATATAAAGGCGCGGGCAAAGAGAAGCCGATTGCGCTTGTCGGAAAAGGCGTCACTTTTGACACCGGAGGATATAATCTAAAGCCTTACCCTTACATTTTAAACATGAAAGATGACCTTGGCGGCGCGGCTGCGTCAATACACATCATAGAAGTGTGCGCAAAATTAAAGTTACCAGTTAATTTAATTGTTGTAACCCCGTTATGCGAGAATATGATTGATGCAGATGCTTTCAGGCCTGACGATGTTCTGACTGCTTTCAACGGAGTGACTGTTGAAATAAAAAATACTGATGCAGAAGGAAGATTGATTCTGGCTGATGCTTTGTCTTATGCTGCGAGCTTAAAGCCAAAAGCAATTGTAGATATTGCTTCGCTTACCGGAGCAAGCATGGTTGTTTTAGGGCCGATTGGAACTCCAATTATCAGCACCGATGAGAAATTAACAGAAAAATTAAAAGAAGCCTCAAAGAAAAGCTTGGAGAGAATTTGGGAGCTTCCGCTGTGGCCTGAGTACGATGACAGCCTAAAGAGCGACGTAGCCGATGTTAAAAACATAAGCGAAGACGGGGATGCCGGAGTGATTATCGGCGCCGCTTTCCTGAAAAATTTTGTTGATGAAATTCCGTGGCTGCACATTGACATCGGGACAACTGTGTGGTCCAAAGTTGACAGGGGAATTCTGACAAAAGGCGGAACTGGAGCAACAGTAAGACTGATGGTTGAGTTCTTGAAAGAGTGGAAGTAATTTAATTAAAAATTAATTTCCAAATCATCCAATTCCATAACATTTTTAAAACACCAATTATTCCTTGAAACTATGTACGACGTAATTATCCTTGGGGCAGGCGCTGCCGGAATGACTGCAGCTGTTTACACCTGCAGAAAGAAGCTTAAGACTGCAATTCTAAGCATAGATGTCGGCGGACAAACTAACCTTACCAATCATATTGAAAACTATCCCGGCACCGGCCCAATGAGCGGGCCTGAGCTGATGCAAAGATTTCAGAGCGAGGCTGTTGGATTTGGCGCAGAGATAATAATGGGCAAGGCGACCAAAGTTGACAAAACTTCAAACGGTTTCAAAGTCACTTTGGCAAATGATGAGTCCTATGAATGCAAGGCTTTGATTTTGGCATATGGAAAAGTTCCAAGAAGCCTTGGAATTGAAAATGAAGACAAGTTCCTCGGAAGAGGAGTTTCAACCTGCGTAACCTGCGATGCGCCACTATACAAAAACAGGGAAGTTGCTGTTATCGGTGGAGGAAATTCCGCAGTTGAAGGCGCATTGGAGCTTGCAACCCTTGCAAAAAAAGTTTACCTGATTCACAGAAGAGACTCATTCAGGGCTGATGAAGTTACTATTGAAAAATTAAAAGCGCACAAAAACGTTGAATTGGTTTTGAACAGCGCTTCAACAAAAGTTGTTGGAAATAAAAATGTTGACGGCATTGAAGTTGAGAATGTTGCTACAAAAGAAAAAAGGCAGCTGAAAGTTGAGGGAATTTTCATCGAGATTGGATATATTGTAGATACTTCTTTCGTGCAGCATCTTGTAAAAGTCAATGACAAGAAAGAAGTAATTGTTGATGAAAGAGGGAACACTTCACAGCCCGGAATTTTTGCATGCGGCGACATAACCCCGGTTCCGTACAAGCAGACTGTGATTGCAGCAGGCGAAGGCGCAAGAGCCGCTCTTGAATGCTACAGATGGCTGACAGGCGGAAAGGGCACTGCGTTGGACTGGACGCATTAGAATTATATCTACAAAAAATTTCTAAAAAGAGGGTGGTTAAATGATAAGCTTGAAAGTCGGAGATAAATCACCAGAATTTAAGTTGGCAGACGGCGGCGGAAACCAAGTAAAATTATCTGATTTTAAAGGCAAAAAGGTTGTTTTGTATTTCTATCCAAAAGATGACACGCCCGGATGCACGAAAGAGGCATGCAGTTTCAGGGACAATTTAGGCGCGCTGAAAAAATTAAACGTGGAAGTGTTTGGCGTAAGCAATGACGATTCAGATTCTCACAAAAAATTTGCTGAAAAATATAGCCTTCCGTTTAGATTGCTTGCTGATGTTGACAAGAAGGTTTCGAAGGAATATGGTGTTTATGAATTAAAGCAAAATTATGGCAAAGAGTATTACGGAATCACAAGGTCCACTTTTGTTATTGATGAAAACGGGAAGATTCAAAAAATATATTATAAAGTCAATCCTGAAGAGCATATTAAAGAGATAATGGCTGAAATTAAGAAATAATTTTAATTTAAGTGTGATGTTCTCCGCCTGCTGGTGCTGGCTGTGCGGATTTTGGTGCTGCTTTTGAAGGACCTAAATAGCCGTCTATTGTTTTTCCAAAAGCGTAAATTGTGTCTGTTAATCCTTTGGTTGTGTTTCTGATTAATTTGTAAGAAACATTTGCAGCTGCAACTGGGTAAGGCGTCTTGTCAGTCTGTTCTTCTCCTTTATCTTTTACCACAAATCTTCTGAATAAAAAAGTCGCTAAAGCTAACGTGTAAAGGAAATATTTCTGAGGAAGGAACATAGCTGAAAGTATATTGATTGGCGCCGGCAATAAAAATGCTCTTTTAACCACGGGCCAATAATTCTCTTTGAATTTTTTGTACATTCCCTTGGGTGATTTATTTTTTATTAAATAGTCCTCGCCCATGTAGAACGCGTTTGCTCCGACAACCCATGGGACCATGTAAGCCAGTTTCTGCAGCGGGCTTGTCATGTTCCTTAAAGGAAGACCAGTATAATGGCCAAAAGTTCCAAAAACAGCTCCGCTCAAAGACTCGTTCCTGATTGTTTCAGGGGATTTTCTTCCTCTGGTTCCCAGAACAAAAGATGCTGAGTTTGCCAATACTCCCGGGTTTCCGGTCAAAACGTAACCGGTGGCAGGAGCCAGTGCAGCAATTCCAAGATTGATTCCGGATTTAGCCGCGCCAATTGCTTCATTTATCACGCTTTCCAAAGTACTTTTGGGCTTTTGTTCTTTTTGCGTTTCATTTCCGTGAGGCGCTTGCTCCGGGTGGTTGTTGTCAGCCATTCTCCACCTCTAGCAGTTTCTTCACCGCGAATTCCACAACATGGCTTTTGTTTCTGAATTTCCCGGTTTGGATAGCGGTGAACATATCCAAAACTGTTTTCTCGTCAATTGTGATGGAAAGTTTTTGTTTCATTTTAGTGAGGCGCTGCTCCCGCTGGGGCTGGATGCGCCGGAGCTGCAGCTTTTGGGGAAGATTTGTACAAATCACTGATAGAACTTCCAATAGCATAGACTGTGTCATAAATTCCCTTAGTCGTATTTCTAACTAATTTGTGAGCGCCAGTAAACCCAGAGGAAATGTAACCCGGTCCTTCATCCTTTTGCTTGGCTTCTTTCTTCTGCTTGCCAGACATCAAAAGTTTATAGGCAAAAGTTAGCAATGCGGCTCCGGGAACCTGCAATGCTGCAGGCATTAAAAGTGCATTCAACAAGACAGGTATGCCTAAATATTTGTAAGCGTTCTTTAAATCGGACTTGAAATTAGGTTTTATCGTTTCACTGTAAAGCCCTTTGAATGTTCTCTTCTTGACTAGGTGGTCTACAATGTAATAACCAAGAATAGCCGGTGGAAAATATAACGGAACGTTCATTATGGATCTTCCAACAATTCCTGCTGCAGTCGCGTAATTGGCGTATGAAGTTGCACTTACTGCATTTACTATTCCCTGCTGGGCCAGATTCATGTACTTGTAAGCAGGATAGATTATACCCGCAGTCTGAATGGCGCCAGATATCATTTCATCCCTAAAATGTTTGGTTGAGAAATTTCCTTTTTGGACATATTTTTCTCCGGCAGCATAAGACAGTGGAACCACGATTCCGTCTCTTCCTTTATCAACAACGCTAGAGAGCGAACTTGCACCATTCTGCATGCCAAGAAACGCAGTGGTTGCTGCAGCTGCGCCTAATCCTAAAGAAACATCAAAAGATTTCTTGAAAAGATCGTTGGTTTCATTAACTACACTTTCTAAGGTAGTCTTTGGCTTTTTTTGCTCAGCTGGCTTTCCATGTACAGCTTCCCCAGCAGCATTTGCATTTGGAGTTGCATTAGCATGAGCTGCATTTGCCGCTTGCTCAAGTCCGCTCGGAGGAGGTTCACCTGCCATCTTACTCGGCCTCCAACAGTTTTTTCACAGCAAATTCTACAACATGGCTCTTGTTGCGAAACTTTCCAGTAGAAAGAGATGCCATTATTTTCTGCACTAGTTCTTCATCCAAAGTCACGCTTAGCTTGTGTTTCATTCAAAGCAGACGTTCACAGCAACGCATGCTTCACCCCCGACGTCAAAATTATTAGTACTACTTAGTAGTATTTTATACTCTAGATATATAAATCTTTCTGTTAGTTAGTATTTAAGAGTAGTTACAAAAATCAGAATACTAATTTAATCAAAACAGAGTAAATTATACCAAAAAATATATATACCAGTTAGTATAATTTATTAAAATCACAAACTTTAAATACTACTTCTATGCAGAATGGAATATAAATAAAAAAAATATATACCAATTAGTAGAATAGTGCGTACCGAAATATATTTAAACTCAAATCCAAATTAGTTAAATTTTAGGTATATATCCCAATTGGTATAGAAAATATCGTTTTGGTGCATTAGTTGGCAAGAAAAGAGATTGATGTCAGAAAGAATTATCTGGATATTCTAGATAGGAATACGGCTTCTTTTAAGAAAGGCGCCGGGAAAAATATTGCGCTTCTCGGCTCACGGAAATGCGGCAAAACTTTGATTGTGAAAGAGCATTTGAGGAATGTAAAAGACGTTGTTCCGGTCTATATCGATTTTGAAAAAATAAGCCTGAACCCAGAAAATTTTTCTGTTGAGTTTGTCGGGAATATAATTTTTCATTTCCTGAAAAAGCCAATAAGTGACTACAAAAATTTCCTTCTTCTTGAAAATTTAATCAAAACAGAAAATGAGCTTAGAAGCAAGAATTCCTTTTCATTAATCAAAACAATTGAGAATGAATTATTAAAAATAAAGCCTGACCAAAGAGTTCTTGTTGAGAGCGCTTTTAAGTTCGGCGAAATTCTTGCAAAAGAGAATAATAAAAAATTCCTGATTGTTCTTGACAATTTCGAGAATATTTTTGA
Source organism: Nanobdellota archaeon (assembly GCA_038046185.1). Classification (GTDB taxonomy): domain Archaea; phylum Nanobdellota; class Nanobdellia; order Woesearchaeales; family GW2011-AR4. The sequence continues at coordinate 10,253 of JBBSWR010000107.1, read as the reverse complement.
TTTGAACAATTTCCTTCAGATAAAAGACGTTCTTTCTTTGCTGAATCTAGATGCAGAAAATGTAAGCTACATTGTAACCAGCTCTGCAATAAAGCAATCACTTGCTTCATTGAAAAAATTTGAGTGCTATGAAATAAAAAATCTCGAAAGGAAAGAATCTTTTGAATTAAGTGAAAGCATAATTGGCAAAAATGATAAGGCAAACGAAGAAATATTCAAATTAAGCTTTGGGCATCCGTTGATCAATATTTTAATTTCTAATAAATATAATGAAGTAAAAGACGTTAAAAAGTCATTCTTGATTGAGCTGCTCCAGAAAGATAATTCAATTTATGACTATTGTTCTGATTCTTTGAATTATTATTATAACAGAGCCCGCGGCCAAACATTACTTAAAACAATTTTGAAGGTAGTCGCTAATGAAGAACTGAGATTAAGCGAGATTGCAAAAAGAATTTACCGAAGCGCCCCTGTCACGAAAAGCATTCTTGAAAGATTAATGGAAGTTGATGTGATTTACAAGAAAGACAATAAGTTCTATTTTGCTGACAATGTTTTGCGGGTTTGGCTGAAATTAACTTCTCACGGCTATGAATTTGATGATGTTCCTGATGACAAAATACTGAATGAGGCTATGAAAGAGTTATGAGCAAAAATAAAATCAATTGGATTATTGCAATGGTTTTGACAGCTGCGCTTGCGCTTCCGGCAGCCAGTGCTCAAGGGTTTTCAATGTTTGGGTATGGCGTCGCAAATATTAAATTCTTTTTAGTGAATGCTGCAGTGATTTTCTTTGTGCTGTTTATATTGCAGGCATTCCTAGTTCCCGGAAAAGAAGGAAAAGAAAAAACTTCGATGTGGGTGATAATGCTGGTTGCAGCTTTATTGATATCTTATCTATACGGAGGAAACGGATATATCTGGGAAACTGGATTTATCGGGCAGTTCTTCGCCACTTATGTTTGGTATATTGTATTGGGAAATGCTGCAATAATTGCATTGGTTCTTTACTTCGTGCTTGGATTAATAAAAATCAAAGTAGAATCGCCAGAAGGGAAAATTGGATATGGATTATTGTTGTTTGTAATTTCATCAATATTTGCAGTAAAACTTGGAAATCAATGGGTATGGAGCCAGCCAACTGTTGCCACACTTATAGATTATTTCTTCGGGCAATACGGAATATTAACAACAAACCAGAATAGAATTTTCATTTTCATAGGCACTTCTGTATTGTTTGCTGTATTCTTTGATTATATAGGGCTTGGAAAAGAGAATAGGAAGCTTAACTATATGCTAGCGGTTATATTTGCCGCAAATCTTGTAAGCGGCCCTAATCCTTATACATACAGCGACATAAAGCCGATGGTATTGATAATAGGAACATGGATTTTAGGCGGAAATTTATCGGATAAATTTACTGGAAAATGGAAAATTGGAGGATACGCGATAGCATTCTTATTGATGATGTGGGCAGTGTCATCCGTAGAAACTGCTGTGACTCCGGAAGGAAAAGCTGCCGTGGCAACAAATGGAGGTGGCGTGACGGGGTGGATATGGGGTTTCTTCAGCATGCTGTTCAGCAGCAAAGGAATATGGATTTTGGCCGCAATAGTACTTTTCTTGATTTTTGCAATATCACAAGGCGAAAACAAAGCGTTGATTAGGGACATTAGAGAAAGGTATAGCAGGATGATTTGGACCAAATTAAAAGAATCTGCTGACAGCGGTCTCCTAAGGTGGATTCCTTTTATAGGGGGTGGCTGGCACAAGAGAGAAACTGAAAAAGGCATGATTCCAAAAATAATTAGGGAGAACATAGATATTTTCCATGCTTTAATGGGTTACATGAAGAGGATATTTATTTTCTTATCAAAATGGAAACAGGTCAGGGATGCTAGCGCTGCCATAACGGCTGCATATTCCGGATTAGGCAGCTATAAAAATGAGCCCGTGTTGATAAACCAAATTAAGGCATTCAGAACGGGAGGGGAAATCTACAATCTTGATTCAAAAGGCGACAAGATTGAATCAAATGAAATACAAGGCGGATTATTTGGCTCGTATGAAGAATTAATCAAGCTGATTAACGCTACGATGGAGATAACGAGCCAACAGCTCACAGATGCTGCGCAAGGCAAGATAACTGCGGGAGCGGTAGCAACAAAGCGCGCAGAATACTTAAAATCACTGGCTACCCAGATAAGTGTTTCCACTGGACATATAAAGATTTACCTAGAGGAATTAAAAGACCGAGTTGAAAGATATGGGAACAATCATATAATAAAAGCTTGGATGTACCTAGTTCTTGACCAAGTAAATCCAAGTGGAAATAAATGGCCACATTCTTACTTTTTTGTTCCAAAAGGCACAGTGATTATAAATGAAAATGAAAAAAAAGAGTATCCAACAGAAGATGAACTTACCGAAGTAGACATGTTCGGGCAATTAATGGAGGATATTTTTGACAACATGGATCAATTTGCAGGTCCAAAGGATCCAGACGGAAAAGTATGTCCCGGTTATGATAAAAAACCATACAGGAAACCAAGAAAAGTCAAGGACACAAGAAAAATTATGGCACATCCTGATCCATATTTAGTTACTAAATCAGTTGACAACGAATGGATGGGATTCATGAAAGATTTAACCTATGGGGACTATCACCCTTACAGCAGGTCGTGGCCTGACTACGAAAAATTCCTAAATGAAGATGATAGGCTAAAATTTAATGACGATGAGTTGGTAAAGGGAAATGCACATCTTCCATCAAAAAAAGATGCTACTAACCCTGCGTTTGACAGGGAAGCTTTGAAGAATCCGGGCCAGTTCATTTATTGGGGAAGGAGAAGATATAACGATGATTTAACTGGCATTGAAGAGAAAAATCCATATCCCACACTTACAGCTTATGGAATGACTATGTATTTGCTTGAGCTTACTGAAAAAGATTTAACTGACAAAGCTGAAGCACACAAATATCTAAGCCTATTCCTTGGCCACTCAGGAGAATGGACAGAACTCCCATCAGAAGCCAAGAAGGTAGTAACTCTTATGAGTAAAGTAGCAAAAAAAGGAGAACACTAAACATGGATAGCAGCCCAAGCAAGTTAACGGATATCCGGGAATTACTTGAGACATTTAAATCTATACTTGACAGCATCTATGGAAAAGAGCTAACAAGATTGAATTGGAGAGACTTAATGCTAAACAGAAGTGTTCAATCACCCCCTCAGGGAGATAGGAATAGCAGAAGGGGATTTTTATTTAGTTACCACAAAAAGTTCGCAGCTTTTAGCAAAGCAGTTGCCCTGAGCGCGCTCATATCACAAGATATACAGAGATTCGCTCAAGAAAAAGCAAGGATTGCCGATGAAATAGAAAACCTAGATTTGGAGCTGTCAAAAAGGGTACGATACTTCGCAGTGCCATCCGAGTTTGAGTTTGCATGGCTGAAAAGGATTGCAAAGATGCTCGATAGTGACCCTGCCCTCGGAGCAGATTATATTCGCACCCACTATCCGGAAATTATGCAAAGGCTTGCGGCATTTCATGACAGAAAAACTGAGTATCAGCTAAAAAGGTTGGTTGTAGAGTTAAGCGGAGAAGAGATTACTGAACTGAACAAATGCCTCGCTGACATTGAAAGATGGGCAGGTTATATTATAAGGCAAGGACCTGAGTTTTTTGCTTTAAGATTGCGCATGTACTTAAAAGGAGGGATGGATGAACCAAATATAAGCGGGCAAAGATATCTCGGACTCACCGGCCATTTCAAAGATGTAGATTTGGCAAATCAAATGATGGAAATGCCGCAAGCCAGGGTTATTTGGACTTATCCCCAACAGCTAACTTTCCTGAATGATGCCTTATATTATGCAAGAGAGGCAATCAAAAAAGCCAGCGGATTTTACAAGAAAGAAAGTTCCATATACAGGACAAATGAAGATGGATCGGTGGATTATAGGGCAACAGGTTCACGTGACAGGTGGAATCCATCCACACTCAATACAATTTCTGTCAATCAGGAAAATGGGTTTGAAAAAATTGATGCCCCGTCAGATTATGGGGGATGGAGCCTGTTCCTAGGGACAGAAGGAAAAAATTACAGAGATGGATTTGTCTATAATTTGAGAAAAGGAAAAAGGTACATCGCGATGGTTGAAGAAACATTTGGAAATCACGCTTTTGCAGAGTTTTTGGACAAAACCGAGCGCGAATGCCATCAAAGCCCCACGGATTGGTACAAAAAACTATTGGAATTCAGAAGCACATTTAGAACTCTGATGAATATTCGCATTGATGAGGCAAGAAAAGTTTTGACTTCACTGTTCAATGAGAGGAAGAGTCACCTGTATGTGGCAAGAAGCAGTGCAGAAAACAGATTAAGAGGTGTACTGCAATCAAGGATTGGAGAACTCAAAAATGCAGAGGCAACTGCCAAGAAACAGTTCGGAAAAATGCTTAAGAAACACTGGAAGCGTATTAATTCTGAATGGAGTAAAATAAAATGGAGATATGAGAGCACGGAAGAAGGGACATTATTGCATATTTTTCTTTTTAAAGAAAGAGCGGAAAAATTATTAGAAAAAATGGATCGCAGAAAAATCTTTTCAAGATACAGAGCAACACTGAAAGCGAATATTAAAACTGGCTTCTTTTTTGAAAAAGCGTTGAGAAGGCTAGCTTCCTCACCTAATGATGACACAATTTTTGAGAGATTGGAAATACCGATGATATATTCTTTATACAAAAGCTACAGGCAATCGGTCGAGATTGATGAATCAATTGAGGATATGGAAAATGTTGATGGAAAAGATGTGGCAGAGTTAATATCATTAATTTCCCTGGCGAACAGGGTTGTGATTCCGAGCATAGGCAGATTAGAATCAGAAATTAACAGAATAGTTGACCAATATTTTTTGCAGGAAGCTCAACAGTTATTAAAATCAGAGCCAGCAGATTCAAAAGATAGGGAGCGTATAGCGGCTTAAGAGGTGATATAATTGGTAGAACAACAAGGCGGTGGAAAACCAGCACAAGGAGATAAACGACCTTTATTCCCCTACTTTAGTAAAAAGGCATTCCATAGCGTATGGAACAGCATAAGCGAATTTGCATCTGCAAAAATCCCGGGGTTCGGTTATTTCACAAAAGAAGCAAGAAAAACAGGTGCCATGCAGGAAGAAGAAGTAATTCAAAGATATAGGTTTATGTTTGACATCGTTAAGAACAAGCTAGCTAAATTACATGATATAGAAGAAAAGTGGGCACGATACGAAGGAGAGTTTGCGGGATGTGTACCGGGTGGAGAAACCAAAGGCACGGTGATTGGCCTATACAAAAATTTGGGATTATATACTAATATTGACATTGCAAGAGTTGAGGCACAGGCATTCCAGTTTGGCACTGTAAAAGTTAGGGAAAAGGTAATAGAAAGCACTAAGGAATTACACAAGAAAGATCCGACAATCCAGGAGATTACGGCACTTCAATTAGTCCCGGGAAATATTCCGATAGTCTGGGAAAATTTTGGCTCTATTAGAAGTCACAGAGAGAATATAACGGCAATAGGTTATGTAACGATAAATAGTATCGAGCCTTTAGTTACCCAGTTTGGAGAGCGGGTCAGAAACACCCAAGAGATACTTAATGTGCCTATGCCACCCAGAAACGCATTGAATCAGTTGCTTACTGCCCTAAGCACGAGTTTAAAAGAAATAAAAAAACTGGAAGAAGATCATTTTAAATATTTAGATAAAACAGTTATGCCAAAATTAGAAATAGTAGAAGGTAAGAGAAAAGAAGTATTATCACTCAGCTCGCATGTTCAGTACAGGGAAACAAGGTTCATGCACACTTATAAAATTATAAAGCCGTTTGTTCTTGTGAAAGCCGGAACAAACAGAGTTATTGAAACAAAAGATGGAGAGGAAGTTGAAGTGGAAAAAGATATAACCAAACCTATGTATTTTAATCCTGATAAAAATCCGCGTACTGAAGAATTGGAAAAAGTTAAGAAAGAAATAGGAAAAATAGATGAAACTGGTTTGCAGAATGGTATTAGGAGATTTGAAAAAGCTGAAGGAATACTCTCTAAAATGATTGAAATAGTTACAAAGAAGGTAGAAAACAGATTTTTAGCAATCGCTAATTATTACGCCCACAAGGCACTTAAAGATTCCAAGATACAACTGTTATTAGACTATAGTGCCGAAACAATTCCAGCCAAAAAAGCCATATTAAGAGATAAATTGGAACAAACCGCAGAAAGTCTTGCTAAAATATTGAAAAGCTACATGGAGTTTCTGGCCTATTCATATGAGGACTATTTAGACACACCAAAAAATCGGAGTATACACCAGATTACATCTCATTTAAGAGATCTTAAAAAAGATGATAAAGATGTAGAATCATTCCTGGCGTCTTTGGACATGAAGATAAGCCGCCTCAGAGATATTTCGTTCAAACAGTTTAATACAGAAAAAGAGAATATTGTTACAACTTCCTTAAAACAACTGAAGGAAATAAAAGTCGATACTGATGGGATCCCGGAATTTAAGATGCTGCTAGAAAAGATTTGTTATTATTCTAATTTTTCAAAAGATATTAAAATCGGGATTGAGAGGGTGACTATTGAAATTAAGGATGAATTAATTAAGTTGGGTTTTGTCGGTGAGGACACAGAAAAAATAGGTGCCAGTTTAGGAAGTTACACTGAAGAATTGGTAGGGTTATTAAACAAAGAAATTGAGGATATAGCCACTTTTAGAAAGGCCAAAAAGGTTGACCCTATAACAATAAAATTACAAAAAATAGAAGAAAAATTGACGCAACTTAGAACTAAACTAAGTGAATTAAACGACTTGAAATTAACCAAACAAAACATCGAGGATGACATAAACAATCCTTTGCTCAAACCTAGCCATCCAAACTTTAAGGATAAGCTTCCAGATGAAGTTGATTGGGGATACGATGAAAACGGCTATCCGCTTGAGGTTAGTGAGGATGGCGCAGTGTTGTTAGACAAGTGGTGGGAAGAAATTAACCAAAACGAGTGGCAAAAAGGAATCATTATAGGAAAACAAGGCGGCAAAGAGGTCTGGGAAAATAAATTTGAAAAAGGTGTAAAAGTGCATGGCGTCAGAAAGATAGACAAACGATTTGTCGGAGATCTTGACCTCCTAGATACTACAATGTTTATAGAAAACGAGTGGGACTCATATAGGGATGACTACAGAGATGGGCGTTACCATAAACACAGCAAAAGCATTGCAGACTATTTTCTAGCTGCTAAAAATGGGATAATCCCAACCAAATCCCCCCATATGCATTTTGATCCAATGAGGGATTATATAAAGTGGGAACCAAGCAAAAACTTGAATGTGCCGAAGGACGAAGCAAAAGTCACACGAGACTATAAGATGAGAGTGAGAGACATTGAAGGAAATAAATGGGATTCTGAAAAAGAAGGTGAAAGAAAGCCAAAACATCTAAGCCCAGCATTTGACAGGGCCGCAATACATGCAGGAATAATACACTGGGGGAGGATGTATTATTATGAAAATACAGAAGGCATAAACAGATGGTCAGAAAATCCATTCCCTCATGTGAGCAGCAGGGGCATTTCCCATTATTTAATAGATCTCACATTAAGGAAGACTTATAATCTTGAGGATGCCGCCCATGCACTTAGAGATAAAGAGTGGGATTATGGAAGAAGGCATTACACAACCATAAACAAAGAAACAAGTGCCGGTCCAATGGTAACAGCGCCATTGGATGAAGGGGGGGTGGCACCTGAATAAAATGCCAAAAACAATCTCCTTCATCGGAACCGGAAATCTCAGAAATCGCCAATTACTGCCATGATTGCCCAAATCACTCCTAAAATCGCAATATTTATATATGAACCCTACTTTTCTTACTAAAAATGTAATTTCAGCAGGGGTAATATGTACATACCAAGAATTTTGGAAAAGGACATAAGGAAATACTTAAACAAGAGGGAAATAATAGCAGTCATAGGCCCAAGGCAGTCAGGAAAAACAACTTTGCTAAAGCATTTTTATGAAAACTGCAAAAATGCAATTTTTCTGGATTTTGAAGACAGGAAGACTTTAGAATTGTTCAGCGAGGATATTGATTCCTTCATTGAGATGTATGTGAAAAATCATGATTATGTTTTCATTGATGAATTCCAGTATGCAAAAGAAGGCGGCAAGAATCTAAAGTACATTTATGACAACAACAAGGTAAAAATCATAGTATCAGGCTCATCAGCAAGTGAATTGTCAATACAAAGCATAAAATTTCTTGTGGGAAGGATATTTGTATTCACGCTTTACCCTTTTTCATTTGGAGAATTCCTTAATTATAAAAACCCAGGATTATGCAATATTTGGAAAAAAGGAAAATTATCAAAGCCAATAATAAGCCAGATTACACCTTATTTCAGGGAATTCTGTGTATATGGGGGCTATCCAAGAGTGATATTATCCGAAAGCAAATCAGAAAAAGAGACTGTACTAAAGAACATCTACAATACATATTTCCTCAAGGAGATAAAAGAAATTCTAAATTTGCCGGAGGATTACAAATTGAGCAAACTTGTCCAAGCCCTATCGCTGCAGATTGGAAATATAGTAAATTATAAAGAGCTTTCAGACATTACAGGGTTTAACCATAAAGACTTGCTCAAATACCTCAATGTCACAGAAAAGACATATGTAATAATTAGAAGCTTGCCTTTTCACACTAATAAGAGAACCGAATTAGTAAAGTCGCCTAAGTCATTTTTTGTTGATTCGGGGTTCAGAAACGCAGTAATAACTAATTTCCAGCCCGTCGAAAACAGGCCGGATAAGGGAAGCTTGTACGAGAACTTTGTGGCCTCGGAATTATTGAAAATTGGCATTGGATTGAAGTACTGGCGCACAAAATCTATGGCGGAAGTGGATTTTATATTAGAAAATGCTCAAAATGTTATTCCTGTAGAAATAAAATCCAATCTTCCAAAGCCTGGCTTTACAAAATCTTTCTTGAGCTTCCTTGATAAATACAAGCCAAAAAAGTCGTTTATACTATCTGAAAAGCTCTATGCCGAGAAAAACAAAACTAAATTCAGGCCAATATTTTGCGTGGCTAATGAATTTTAAAACAAAAATATTCGATCTCTTTCATCGGAACCGGGAAGAGAGCAACCGCTTTGATTAGTGGCTAAATCATTTTAACAGGTTTCTACGGAAATTCAAACGAAAGACCGGTACTTTTATATATAAGTTATCATTATAATGATAACATGTTAGAATTAATAAATCCGTATGTGGCAAAAATTTTGATTGCAGCAAAAGACAGAGATTCGGTCAGGCAAATCTCTATAAAGATAAGAGAGTCATACGGCTGGACTTACAAGTGGGTTTTGGAATTGGAAAAATTAGGAATTTTGAAAAGAAACAGGCAGGAAGTTTTTATAAACAAAGAAAATGAATTTTATAGAAGCATGTTGAAAATATGCACAAATTTGTTAAAAACCAATTTGAGTTTGAGCGATGCTTACTTATGGCCCAATTTAATTGGCATGGAATATAGGTTTACCAGCACAGATTCTGTTTTTATATGGACAAAAGGAGGATACAACATAGGTAGGGGCATGGACTCTTATCCGATATTCATAGAAATCTTGGAAAAAGATAAAATCGCATGGCAAAAGTATTTTGACCGGTTCTTGATAGGCTATGTTTTCAAAAATGAGAGAAAGAAAGGAATTTATTTTGTCATTTCCACAGCAGATAGCATAGAAAAGGAATACTGCGAAGGCATTCCGGTTTTGCCTTTAACAAAAACTGTCGAGTGGGCTAAAAAATACAGCTTTAACTTTGAGCCGGCTTTGGAGATGTTGGACCGGTTGTATGATTTAAAAATAGGAGTTAAATATGCAGGTGCATAAATGCTGAAATCATTTATAGAAAGAGAGAATGAAATTTTAGAAATAATTGAAGCTGTGAATAAATCCGGATTGAATTATGTTCTTGTAGGCGGGTATGCTGTTTCAGCCTATATGCGCAGGTTCTCAGTAGATGCTGACATTTGCATCGATAAAAAAGATCTGGATTCCTTCAGAAATCTGCTTAAATCAAAGCATTTTGCAATGGTAAAAAGAAGAGATTTGGAAGATGCCTATAAAGGGGAGTTTGAATGTTACGTGAAAAAAACCAAACTGCCAGTCACTGTTGATTTAATGATAGGCAGCA